>JANNCH010000064.1:0-18498 GCA_031386315.1 Pseudobdellovibrionaceae bacterium | reverse complement strand
CTGTTTCTGTCATATAGTTGTAATATGACCGAAATTGTGGTGTCTGGAATAAGACGTGTTCTTCCAGGTCGAACATGGTTTTTGTCCAGAATAGGGTGTCCTTGAAATAGGGGAGTTCCATTTGAAAGTCGTCGGTGTTGTAGTCGTGGCAGACTTGAACAGGGGTGTATAGGTGAAGTTCGTAGTGGGGTGTGGCGAAAATGGAGTATGGGAAATGGGGTGAGGTCCATTCGATTACATCATCGAAGTGTTTGGTGACAGTGAAGTCGATGATAAGTGATGTATGCATATGTTTGATTAGTTGCGGCGTTCGATGTGGATGTATTCGATTTTGTAGGCGCGTTTGCAGAAGGTTGACCAACGATTCCAAAATTCGCTCCAGCAGGTAGCGCGGTCGTCAGAGGAGACGATGAACTTATCTTCGTCGTTCGCAGTGAGGCAAACTCGTTTGCCATGTCCTGGAAGCTTGAAGTCAGGAAGCCATATGTATAAGTCTTTGAACCCTACGTAGTAGAGTCCGTCTTCGAATGTCGAGTAGAGCGTGCCATCTGCGAATGGTATCTTGTTTCTGATGTCGACGGCTGGCTGTGTATTTGTTTTCATGTGTCGTTTTTAATTACGGAGCTTGTTCGGTGCCCACATAATAATTCCATACTGGGCAATCTCGCTAGAAATTAGCATGACAATCGAATCTGTGTCGCCATTTACAAGCGACACACTCCGATTGGCGAGTTAATTTAGAAGCGAGATAGAACAAGTGACGTGCGACACATGAAAACAAATACACAGACAGTGGAGATATAAGCAAGATACTATTTGCGGATGGTTGGAAGGATATTGTGGTTATTGATTGTCGAGAAAAAGATATTATGACGGGTAATATGTGCTATGTATAACACTGGTATACACTTATGAAATAGTTATACATGGTCTATTAAGATATTAGGGACTTATAGGTGTGCTAGTTGCTTACAAGTGTAAAATGGAATAAAAGGTAAAATCTCGTCATTTTTAATGGATGTCTAATAATTTAATAACCGTAATAAACCGTGATACTTTGTTATAAGGGATATTGTATTAGGGAGGATTCTATTTTTAATAATAAATTACGGCGCGTAATAATCTTTTGACGGGTTTTAAGGAATTGAGAAGTCCTGATCTTGTAGCAGAATTGGAGGCGCGCATAAACAGGGATAATTTGATGATGGAGTGAGAGCAGGAGTACGAGTCCCGTGACCGTTCTCATATTGGTGGCAGCATTAATCTTGTACTGAGCTACATGATTGGACGTAATATCGGTCTAAGGGCCGTGACTCCTTGATGACAGCACCAAGCAAGGGAAGCATGTGGATTGATGGTGAGAACCATCATGCACCTTGGGCTAAGAATCGTGCGCAAAGGTGGGCCTGGGGGGGCCGAAATGGTCCGTACGTGAGTAGACACCAACCCACGCTCCCACTTTGCAAAACGGCGTGTCGCTTGCAGCAAGCTACTAGAAATCTGCAGTCTGGCTAAAAATCGACTCCGCTTGCAGTAGTTAGCGTATAATCTCGGATTCTTGTCACCAAGATGGGGAACCAATATCCTAATAGACCATATCAAGGTTTTACAGAAGCTATTGACAGGTATACCTTTGGAATGTATTACTTGCTCTGATAAGTAATTTCCCCGTAAAATAGTTGTTTACAGGAATACTCAGTCGTGGTACAGTGTGGGTGTCATGCCAATAACGACAATTCCAAGCCCAGAGGAGATTAAGAACTGGAGCACTAGGGACGTAGCAAACGACCCAATTCCTCCCGGAGGTCCTGCTTTGGTAGAAACAGTGCGTGGTCTGAATCAGTCTATAGCTCTACTACAGCAAGGGATTGCCAAGCTTCAACGAAAAACTCCCAAGGACCTGCGTGATGCCCTGAACCTACTCTTCGAAAAACACGACTTCAGCCCAGCAGAGAAACTCGTAGAAATGGTTCTTGAGACAGATAGTGCGGGAAGATACGTTCTCACGCCTGACCAAAGAATCAGAGTCCTGTCAGACCTGCAATCATATGTAATGCCGAAACTCAAGAGTGTGGAAGTCAGTGGCGAGGTCGAGCATAAGCACAGCATTACAATTATCCGGTACGGTGATGACGGAAAAATAAAACGAGAGGCATTGGACGCGCCGAAGCATAGAGATGCTATCGACGTTGTGGCTACTCCGCGTCAGGTTGGAGAGGAGGTTAAAGGTGAGTGACATCGTTTTGCCATATAACTACAAGCCCAGGTTCTATCAGCTCCCAGCTTGGAAGTATATGCAGGGTACTGAGGAAGGCAAGCGCGCGGCATGTGTCTGGCACCGACGTGCAGGTAAGGATTTGTTCGGCATAAATGTAGTTAGTGTCAAGGCCCAAGAGCGGGTGGGGACTTATTGGCATCTACTCCCTACCTATAAGCAAGGGCGCGCCATTGTGTGGAACGGCAGCACCCGCGACGGTCGCCAATTCCTTGACCATTTCCATCCTGATTTGGTGGCAGCGAAGAATAACACTGAAATGCGGGTAACTTTCCAAAATGGGTCGCATTACCAAGTGGTTGGCACCGATGATGTTAATTCCCTGGTCGGCACAAATCCAATAGGGTGTATCTTCTCGGAATATAGTCTTCACGATCCTGCCGCCTGGAATTACCTACGCCCGATTCTTAAAGAGAATGGCGGGTGGGCGCTGTTCATCTATACTGCGAGAGGTCACAACCACGGGTATGAACTTATCGAAATGGCCAAGGGGAACACAAAGTGGTTCTCACAGATTCTGGTCGCCGGTAGTGCAGGAACTAAGCGGTCGGATAACACCCCAGTGTTCTCTGATGAGGACATCGATGAAGAGCGCCGGTCAGGTATGCCTGAGGAAATGGTGCAGCAAGAGTATTTCTGCAGCTTCGATGCTTCGATGGTAGGGGCCTATTACGGGAGTCAAATGCGCCTTGCTGAGTCTGATGGTAGAATCATGGACTACATTCCGCATGACCCACGTATATCTGTTGACACCTTCTGGGACCTGGGAATGGATGACACTACTTCTATTTGGTTTGCCCAGTTCCTCAATAATGAAGTGCGCATAATTGACTACTACGAGAATAGTGGTGAGGGACTTGCCCACTACGTGAAAATGCTTCGTGGTCAAATTGACGACGGGTCACATCGCCTACAGTATCTTTACGGAAGGCACTACGGTCCGCATGACCTCGAGGTTCGCGACTTGAGCGGTAACGGCCAGTCACGTAGAGAGCTGATGAAATCCCTGGGCGTCAAATTCAACATCGTAAAGAAACATGAAGTTGTTGACGGCATCGAAGCCGTTCGTTCACTTATCCCTCGGTGCTTCTTCAGCATGAAAAATTGCGCGCGAGGTGTTGAGGCTTTGCGCACCTACCGTAAGCAATATGATGAGAAGCGTAAAACTTTCCTGGACCACCCACTTCATGATTGGTCATCGAATGGTGCTGATGCTTTTCGCATGATGGCCATGGGGCATAAAGAATCCCGGCGTGATTCAAGCCCTTACTCTCGCCAGCAGACCGCAGTGGACGACCATGACTATTTGATGGCGTGAACGTTTATGAAGAAATCCAAAAACTCTATTCAACGTCAGAAAGGACCTTTGCGGCGGACCTTGACTTTTACATCCGCACGGGGTACGTCTTCATTACACCACAATATGCCATCATCGGTAAAGAGCTCCAAGGGGGCTGGCATATTCACCTGGCGATTGGTAAAAAGAGCTTGGAACAATTTGTGTTGCTCATGCCGTACTATTTGCCAAAAATCGGCTGGGCGAGGAAAGACGGTAACATCACCTGGTATCAAACTGAAAGGATAATAAAACTATGCAAGAATCGCTGAACAAAAACATACTAGCCGCTACCCGTTGCCACTTTGGTGGGGGTGGTAAGCAAGAAGTTCCAAAACCAACGAAGCCTCCGACACTTGCTGAGGCGAGTGATGCTTCTGCCACTGCAGCCAAGAAGAAACCTAGAGGGTTTGCTTCAACCGTCCTTACTGGGGGCCTTGGTGATACCTCCCCAGTTGCCACCGCTACTAAGACCCTATTGGGCCAATAACTATGCCAGCAAACATTGACTTCTTGCTTGAGCGGTACGAGAAAATGAAGACGTTGCGGTCTCCATTTGACCGTGATTTGCTCGACATTCGAGATTTGGTTCGACCAATCACTGTTGCCTTCAACAACATAACGGGCCAGTATAACATGACCCGCCCAGAAACGTTGTATGATGGTACGGCCCCACAAGCCCTCGAGGATTTGGCTGGAGCCCTGTCATCGTATCTTACAAATCCAGCTGAGCGTTGGTTTGAGATTCAACTTGAAGGTGACTACGCAGCCACCCGTGACCCAGACACTCTTGCCTGGTTGGAGCAAGTCACCGAGATTATCTACAATCAATACCGGAACGAAAACGTTAACATCAACGCGACTCTACATGAATGCTACCTCGATATTGGCGGATTCGGGACTACTTGTGCCTATCAAGAGTGGAACCAGAAACTGGACTGCTTATCATTCAGTTCGAAACCGCTGGCCCAATGCTTCTTTATGGAGGACAACACTGGTCGTATTGATACAGTTACTCGCATAATGACGTGGACTGTTCGCCAGATTAAACAAGAGTTCGGTGAAGTGCTTCCAAAGAAGCTAATGGAAATAAAGGACCAAGATCGACCGATGGAAGTCTTGCACTTTGTGTTTCCCAGAACTGACAAGATTCGTGGGCGCGTCGATGGGGCGAACAAACCTTTTGCTTCGGTGTGGGTGTGTCTTACCACACAAGAGGTTCTATTTGAATCTGGATACGATTCATTCCCTTACCATGTTGGTCGCTGGACAAAACTCGCTGGTGAAATTTATGGGCGTGGTCCGGCAAAGAAGTGTTTGCCTGACATTAAGATGCTCAACCAAATGGAGAAAACCTTACTGAAGGCAGGGCAAAAGCAGGTGGACCCACCGTTGGTTCTTCGCAATGAAGGATTCCTCTTGCCCATCAAAACTGCGCCAGGCTCCCTCATCTACAAGGAGGATGAGGAAGCCCAGATTACCCCACTACGGTTTGAAGGCAACCTACCCTGGGGCGAAGAAAAAGCAAACCAGAAAAGAGCCTTCATCGAAAAGTGTTTCTGTGCCGATTGGATTCGTATGGAGAAAGAGAACGTTGAAATGACAGCATACGAAGTTCAGGACCGCAGAGATGAAAAGCTACGAATGCTTGCTCCAATGTTGGGTCGTATGGTGAATGAGTTGCACAGCCCAATGATTGCTCGTTCTTACTTCTTGCTTAACCAGCACAATAAGATTCCGCCTTCTCCCCAAATGCTGCAGGGGAGAAAACTTCGTGTTGGTTATCTGAGTCCCGCATCTCGCGCGCAGACTGGGGCAAAAGCCACTCTCATATCCCGCCACTTGCAAGACTTACTTCCCTTCGCTCAAACAAATCCTGAGATTCTAGATTCTATCAACATTGATGGTGTTGCGAGAGAATTGGCGCTAGCTCGGGGTATTCCTCGGTCTGTTATTCGCTCGGAGGAAGAAGTTGCACAACTTCGTGATAGTCGTAAGCAAATGCAGCAAATGCAGCAAGTAGCTGGAATTGCTGAACCTGCAAGCAAGGCTATTAAGAACCTGGCTGATGCCCAAGCACAAGGCGGTGGAATGTGAGCCGCCTGTTGGACATGATGCGTGACCAAACGCACTTGCATGCTGCATATCAGCGGGTGTTTGAAACACCAGACGGTCAATTAGTTCTTCGTCATCTGATGAAGACTGGGTATGTGTTCGAAACCACATTTGTTGCGGGTGACACACATCGTACTGCTCTTAACGAGGGAAGTCGTCGTATGGTCCTATCCATCGTTAAATTCGTCAAACGGGACCACAAAGAATTGGTAAAACAAATAGAAGGAGTCGCAAATGAAAATATGTAGAAAACCATTACGGGAAGAAGCAGATGGAGCTGGCAGTGGAGCGGGGGACGGGGCTGGGGCAGGTGCCCCACCAGTTTTGTCGTTTGACCAGAAACTCATGCCTGAGGATATCCGGGGTGAAGCTTCTTTGGCCACGTTCAAAACGATACCAGAGCTTGCAAAGAGCTATGTTAATGCTCAGAAGCTCATTGGAACAAAACGGCTGCCCACTCCAGAAGCTACATGGGACG
The DNA here is from genome assembly GCA_031386315.1 of Pseudobdellovibrionaceae bacterium. Lineage (GTDB taxonomy): Bacteria > Bdellovibrionota > Bdellovibrionia > Bdellovibrionales > Bdellovibrionaceae > JANNCH01. The sequence continues at coordinate 12,294 of JANNCH010000064.1, read as the reverse complement.
ATAAGCAGTGGGATGCTTTTTACTCCCAGGCTGGTCGCCCTGAGACCCCTGACAAGTATGATTTCAAGGGCATCAAAACGATTGGTGACCTTCCAATCGACCAGGACAAAGTCAAACCCACTTCCGAGTTCTTTCACAAGCTGGGGTTGAATCCTCGCCAAGCTCGCGGCTTGCTGGAGTATTACGGAAACCTGGTTGGGACTGCCACGGCTTCTGAAAAAGCCAAGCATGCTGAAGCTATCACTACTGGAACCACTGCTTTGCAGAATGAGTGGGGTGATAAGTTTGAACCCAACCTGAACATCGCAAAGTCGGTCATCAAGAAGTTCGGGCCTGAGATTGTTCCATTCCTCGAGGAATCCGGTCTTGGAAACCATCCTGCCATGGTGAAGATGCTTCACAGCATTGGTACTGCCATGTTGGAAGATACTCATCGCGGAGGTGGAGCCGGAGGTGACTTGAATCTCACTGACACAACGAAGGCGGGAAATGAGATTGAACGCTTGAAATTGGATGGCGACTTCCAGAAAGCGCTGCAAGATGCCCGTCATCCTGCTCACTCAGCTGCCGTCGACAGATGGACAAATCTGTTCAAAGTTGCTCATCCAGGTCAGGAACGGGAATAATCAAATCCCGTAAAATAGAAGTTTACTACGGGACCAATGTGTAATACATTGGTCCCGTAAAGTTTGATGGATAACTGTGATACGTCGCAGTCCATCAGATGCCAGTAAACTGGTCGCTTATCAGAGCGTGTTCTGAAGGACGAATCCGCAAGGGCAACTCAGCCGAAATAGTCGTGGTTTAACTTTCACACATTATGAGTTTTCAAGTTGATACAGCCTTAGTCCAGGCTTATCGGTCAAACATTGAACTCAAATTCCAACAGATGGGTTCTCGTCTTCGTGGCGCCGTGCGCTCCGAGGCCCAACGTGCGGAATACGAGTTCTATGACCGTATCGGACCGGTTGATGCCGTCGAGGTAACCAACCGTCACGCAGACACGCCCCTCATCTCTACGCCCCATGACCGCCGGCGCGTTGGTTTGAGGGATTTCGATTGGGCTGACCTCATCGATAACAAGGACCGTATTCGTATGTTGGCTGACCCTACGTCGCCATACACCACGAACGCTGTCATGTCGATGGGTCGCAAAATGGACGACGTCATCATTCAGGCCGCTTTCGGTACTGCATACACCGGTAAGACCGGTGGTACGGCAGTTACGTTCCCGGCTGCGAGTGAAATCGCGGTGAACTACGTTGAGTCTGGCACGGCTGCTAACTCCAATTTAACGATTGGTAAGTTGCGTCGTGCTCGTTACCTCTTGGGCAAGGCGGAAGCCACGCTCGAAGGTGAATCTGACTTGTTCATCGTTGTTGACCCGTCGCAGATTCAGTCGCTCCTCCGGACGACTGAAGTCACTAACTCCGATTACAACTCCGTTAAGGCATTGGTCGCGGGTGAGATTGATACATACATGGGCTTCAAGTTCATTGTGTCCAATCGTCTGACCGCCACGAGTAACATTCGTGAGTGCATCTGCTGGGAACGCCAAGGTCTCCTGCTCGCTGTGGGCATGGATATCAAGGTGGATGTCGGTCCCCGTCGTGATAAGCGCAACTCGGTGCAGATTTACGTCTGTGCTTCGTTCAATGCGACACGCATGTGGGAAGAAAAGGTGTTGCGCATTAAGTGCGACGAAACCGTGTAATCAATCACTGTTATGAATGTTGAGTTTACTTCAAAGCGGGTTGATGCCGGGGCACGAATTGATAACCCCCTGCGCTCGTCTACGACTAAGGCGCAAGTGAATCAGTTCATTGCCGGAAAAGATGTGGTGCGTGACATGGCGAATTGCACGGAAGTGCAGCTTCGTGGAGTCCACCAATACATTCGGGCGATTGCTACCGGATTGGATACATCAACGGTTGAAACAGCAGTCTCAGCAATCATCTAACGAAAGGAACAAGTTATGGCTACTACGACAATCGGCGGTTACAGTGATGAGATAACGGCGAATCTTCAGCCGCTCTACGCCCCCATTAAGACAAACGTCCAAGGGGGTAGAGTGCGCGTTGCGGATTTTACGTTGACTCTCGCATCTCAGGTCAATGGCACTTCCATTGCAGTTGCGTTGCTCCCCAAAGGGGCCCGCGTCATTGGTGGTGTCCTGGCGGCAAGTGCCACCCTCGCTAACTCGGCCACCCTCGCGGTTGGTCTTGCTGCGAAGGATGGAACGGGGCTCATCGACGACGGTACGGCTATCAGTCCGGCTGGTGCGGCTGCGAATGGAACTCCCATCGCAGATCTCACTGCTTGCTTGAAAGCTGCAGCTGTTCAAGGTGCGGCTCAAGTGGGGTACGCCCTCACAACGGCCCTCGGTTACCTGTATGAAACCCAGAAGGAAGTGTATCTCACACTGACGACTGGTGTAGGTACGGTCTCCACGGAAGTAGTCCGTGGCCACGTCCTCTACGTGGTTGATTAAGTTTGGTGTTGGTTAGGGTTGGCGGTGGTCGGGTGTTAGAGGCACTCGGCCACCGTTTCCCACAATTTATGACTAAACTGGACATCTGCAACATGGCGTTGACTGCGTGTGGAACGCGGAATATCACCTCACTTGACGAGCAATCGAAAGATGCTCGTTCTGTTGTTATGAATTACGACATCTCTCGTAAAGTCCTGTTACGGATGCATCCCTGGAATTTTGCCACTAAACGTAAGTCTCTCAATACTATTGCTCCCGTTGCCCCTGAGTTTGGATTTGCGAATGCTTTACCTCTTCCTGATGATTTTGTTCGCCTGCATTCCGTTTACGACGGGGGTTACACGGTCTCAGGAACCCAAATGGCGGCCGAGTGGTATCGAGTTGAAGGTCTCGCTATTCTTACGAATTTTTCTGCTTTGAACTTGAAGTATGTTTACGATTGTGATGACGTAAACCTATACGACTCTTTGTTCATCGAATCTCTTTCCCTTCATTTGGCCCACAAGATTGTTTACCTTCTCACTGGGTCTGATACCAAGAAGGAATCACTTTACAAAGAGTTTACTCTTGCTGTTCAGAAAGCCAGGTTCAATGATTCCGTTGAAGACCCCTCTGAGGAGTTTGACGATGATGTTTGGCTGGCAAGTCGCTTTGGAACTAATTCGGGTTTCGTGAGAGACCCTAAAACGTAACATGGCACGCGTCAACACCATACAGACGAATTTTACCTCAGGAGAGGTATCTCCCAAGCTCTATGGTCGTGTCGATGCGACTAAGTATTTCAATGGGGCAGCGAAACTTCGTAACTTCATTATTGCCCCGCAAGGTGGAATTTACAGACGCCCTGGAACCAAGCATGTTAATCCCGTAGTTAACTCTGCCCATAAAACTCGCTTGGTTAGATTCCAATTTTCAAACCAACAAGCCTATGTGTTGGAATTCGGTAACTTGTATTTTCGAGTCTATAAAGATGGGGCATTGGTAGTTACTTCTCCAACTGCGATTGTGACGCCCTATCCAATTGCAGATGTAGCAAGACTTCGCTTTGTGCAATCCGGAGATGTGGTATACGTTACACATGGCAGTTACGCCCCTCGGATTATCTCTCGCACAAGCCACACTGCTTGGACGATTGCTGTTTACGAAAATCTCGATGGTCCGTATACGGGAGACCCTGCTGAGTTCAAAGATGTAAACTTAACTGTTTCAAGTGTTTCTACCACAGCGATTGCTACTGCTTCTTTACCAGTCTTTAACAGTTCCCCTGTCTTCAAAGCAGTGGCTTCGGTTGCTGTGGTTGGAGTGGTAGCTAGGATTACTTCGACAGCTCACGGTTTTACAAACGGAAATATCATTATAATGGAAGGACTTAAGGTCCTAGTGAACGGTTCATATGTTCTTGCAAACCATACGCAAGGAAATGGATTCCAAACAATCACTGGGGTAACAGCAAACACTTTCGATCTTGCAGATACTTCCTGTGCTGGGGCTGTATTCCAATCTGCAACAGGTACGGCACAAAATACGTCCGCCGCAAGGTACGTTGAGTATCGTGATGGTAAAACATGGAAACTTGCTCGCGTGCTTTCAGTTCAATCTACTACTTCTGCTACAGTGGAAGTTTTGCCTGCCATTCTAGAAGATGCTGGGCCTACTGTGGGGTTTACCTATGCCACTGGAACTCCAGCAACTTTAACAGCATCTAACACAGGGGTCTTCAGTCAGCTTGATGTTGGAAAATACGCCAAAATAGTAAGCACTTCTTTCCCTCCAAATTCTGCTGGTTTGGCAAATGCCTGGGTTATTATCTTGAGTTACGCTCGGACAGACCTGGTTAATGTTCGCTTGCTTACTTGCTATACTTATGTATATCCGACTACTATTATCACAGTGTCAGATAGCACCATCACTGGAACGGTTAGGGCTTCTTCTGCTTCTTTTCTAACGACCGATGTAGGAAGACACATTCGACTGAATTTTTCGGGTCAGCAAACTTGGTGTAAGATTACTTCTTTCATCTCAACAACAGAGGTTTTTGTTACCTTTAAGGAGTTCGTTCCAACTGACTTGTACGACCACACCAAAATAGCCACTGACGGTATTACTTACCAGTGGCGTCTCGGTGCTTGGTCAGATACATCAGGCTGGCCTCAAGCAGCTTGCTTTCACCAGCAGCGGTTAATTTTTGGTCGAACTACAGCTGAACCCCAGACTTTCTGGATGACAGAATCTGCTAACTACTATTCGTTTGCTCCAAGTGTTCTGAAGGACTCTGCTGTCATCGATAGTAATGCAATCACTGCCACGATTTACTCCAATGAGGTGAATCCAATTTGCTGGATGCGTTCAGGCCCTGTTCTATTGATTGGAACTGCCGGGGCAGAGTTTCAAGTGCGCCCTACCAATTTGAACCAGGCCCTGACTCCGACGAACATGGCCATAACCACACAAACGACTTTTGGTTCTGAAGACATCGATTCGGCCCTGCGTGTTGGGTCTCAGACTTTATTCGTTCAACGGGGTGGTCGTAAGATTCGTGAGATGAACTATGACTTTTCCCTGGATGCCTTTGTGTCCAAGGACGTTTCTATTTTGAGTGAGCACATTGCTCGTAATTTCGGTGGAATAGTTGAGACTGCTCTCCAGTTTAACCCGTTCAACATTCTCTGGCTTGTTACGGGAGACGGTCATCTCGTTGGAATTACCTATGAGAAAGACCAGGAAGTTGTTGGCTGGCATGTTCACGAACTCGGAGGTAATGGTATTGTAGAATCTGCCGTTTGCTTACCTTCCACTGCAGGTAATTCAGATTACTTGTATCTTCAAGTTCGTAGAACGATTAACGGAGTCTCAGTGAGACACATTGAATTCGTTGAAGCTTTCCCAACCGACTACAAGGTGGTGACAAGTCACTACTTCGTCGATGATGGAATAACTTTCACCCAAGCCAGTGCTCTACTTAATACCATATCTGGAACTGCTCTTTATCACTTGGTTGGAGCCACGGTGAAGATGATGGTAAATGGTTGGTGTGCAGGAGACCGAAGTGTGACTGCCTCCGGATTGAATGGAGTCATGAGTGTCGGGTATGTGTGCACTACGGTCCATGCTGGTTTCAGTAGCACAGCAATACTTGGGACATTGGAACTGGAAGGTGGGTCACAAGCCGGCAGTTCACAAGGTAAAAAGAAACGAGTATTTCAGCTCATTGCTCGTCTTGAAGACACCGTGCTTCAATACAAGCAAGGACGGGCAGAAACTGAGCTCTTTCAGACGGAACATCCGCTTTTGACCACTACCACTACGGTTCCAGTCGTTACAGCAGTTACTGGAGATGAACGGTTCTCCGTTGATGATTCTTTCGATGACGGGGGTAAGCTCTTCATTGTGCAAGACCTCCCTTACCCAATTAACATTGTGGCACTGATGCCCATGACAAACGTAAATGAGTAAACGCATATACACTCTCGCCCAGACGAATCCTGTTCAACTCATTGAATTGAGCAAGAAGTTCTATTCTCTCACTGGCCTTAAAGGTGAGTTTCACGGTGACACTTTCCTTCGCTTCTGGGAAGAATGTCTTACCCGTGGACTTAGTGCTATGTGGGTTCACGAGGTCGAAGGTAATTTGGTTGGAGCAATTGGAATGACACTTTCCTTGTCGATAATGGATGGCTCATCGACAGCAGAAGAATCTTTCTGGTTTGTTGACCCAGCTCACCGTGGAACCGTCGGGCTTAGACTATACCGGGACGCAGAGAAATGGGCGAAAGAGCAAGGAGTCCATCGTTTGGTTATGGGCCACATGACCATGAGCATGCCGAATAAAGTGGCCAAATTCTATACCCGTCAGGGTTTCATGAAATTGCAAACAACATATACAAAGGAACTATGAAACTGAACCTCTGTGTTGAAACTGCGGTTGGTATTGTAAGTAAATACCGGCAAGAGGCTCCAGTAGATTGTGACCCTAAGAGCGTTTGGGCAACTTCAACTATTTTAGCTATCACGGCCATTGCTGCCTCATTAGCGGGAGCGGGGGTTGCTGCTGCTGGAGCTATTTCTCAAGGTCAATCTGCGAAAGACGCCGCTGACTTCAATGCCAAGGTTGCAGCAAACAATGCACAAACTGCATCAGAACAAGCAAACTTTGATGCTGAACAAATTCGGTCAAAGAATCGTAGAATCATGGGAGCACAGCGGGCTGGAATGGCTGCCTCTGGGTATGACGTAGACTCAGGGAGTGCTACAGACCTCAAATATGATTCTGCTATGCAGGGAGAAATGGATGCCCTTAAAGCGATTTACACTGGGCGTGCCCAAGCCACTTCTTTTTCCAGTCAATCAGCTCTTGACAGAATGCGCGGAAATCAAGCTGTTACGGGGAGTTACTGGTCAGCTGGAGGTTCTTTGCTAACTGGTGTTTCAGGAGCAGCTGGCCAAGGGTCTACTTGGTTGGGTAACCCAACTTTCGGAGGCTCAACGGGTTCCACTCGTGGAACAGGACAACCATTTCACTAATATGCCACAAATTCCAACAATTTTAAGCGACGGACCACTTCAAGGTGGGTTTCAAACTATGCGGGCCGAATCCGACGGTTCCGTTGGCCAAGGCATGATGCGAGCCGGTGGGGCTTTGCAACAGGCTGGTGGGGTTCTTTCGGATATTTCTTCCAAGCACCAAGAGATGCAGGATAATCGTTGGGTGATGGAATCCCTGAGCCACGCCAGAAATGCACAAAGTGAGTATACTTCTAATCCGGCGAATAACACTTCGGAGACGTATGCAGCTAACCTTAAGAAGTTTGTTGATGGTGAGTGGGCTGGTTACGCAAAGGAAGCTCCTAGTAAAGAAGCCCTTGCTAAGTTTCGCCAATATTACTTGGGTCTTAGTGACAGCAATTACTCGTCTGCTCTTGACCGCACCGCAAATACTGCTCTTACTAATACTATCGAAGCAATTAAGAAAAGTGGAGTGGAAATTGGCCAGACCTACCTAAAGGAACGTAACAGCCCAGGCGATGCAAATGCGAAGCTTCTTCCGAATATCCAGCAGGTGATGCAGATGACGAAGGAGCAACTCAAGGTCGCCCCCCTCATTGCTGACAAGCTCAACAACGAGATGATTCACGATTTAACTTTGCTCACTGTTGATTACTCTCCTGGCCTTGCCCGTAAAGTCATGGACATGGGAACCTTGGACGGAGCTACTCGTCATTCACTTGAGACTACTATCAAGCATGCTGAAGAGTCAGAGAACCTCAGTTCACAGCTCGCCACTGATGATTCTATTAAGAATTATCTGTCTGCCGCAGCCTCTGGGGGACAACTGGAAAAATTTGACCATAGTATTATATTGGGTAATTATTCCCGTGATAAGGCGAATCACCTAATATCCATAGTGGATAACGCCTATGACCTAAGTCAATCAATAAAAACCCACAAGGCTGAGGTCGCAGGGGGTAACGCCCAAGCACTTGACCGCAAGGATGCTGAGCTGTATAAGCAGTGGCAGGATAACCCCAAGGAGGCGAAGAAGCACCAAGAAGTTTACGAAGTGATGCACCAAGCACTTGCTGCCAAGAAGAAATTCATTGAGCAAGATGTGGTAGGATACACCCAAGCGGAGAACCCAGTCTTAAAGTCCCTGTTGTCCAAGGCAGTTGCTTCCAAGAATCCTCAGGATTACACTGATTACTTGAATGCTCTCCTGTCCTTCCAGCGTGCAGGCCCTGCTGAGGGCCCTGGAAAAGATCTTTACCATAACCTGCCTCGTGAGAAATGGTCAGTGTCATCTGAAGGAGAAGCTGAGGCTAATGCAGCTATGTTCCATGGTAGCCCGAATGACGTGTTTGCTAACATCAAGAAACTACGTGGGCAATACCAAGACAAGCAACATTTCCAGATGGCCCTTAGTGACATGATGAAACTTCCTGCTGCCAAGGGAATCCCGAGCATGTATAATGTCGTGCTGTTGCACATGGACAATGATGGAAATCCCGACGGCCTTGCAAATGGCTTAGTAGGGGCCATTTCCAAGAAAGAAGATATTTTGAAGATGATGCCATCAGGGTCCACTCAGGCCGATTATGACACCGCCCTGAATTCTTCCCCATGGTTATCTTCTTTACAGAAATACTTTTCTGGGGATAATTACCAGCAAGCCGATCTTTTTACTGCATATAAAGATACCGTGGGATTGTTTGCTCATACGTATGGGGGCATGAGCCCAGCTCTAGCGGTAGAAAAAGCAGCGTCATCTTTGCTCAAAGATAAAATGTTCCTATCCCACACGGGAACAATTATTCCAAAGGACCGTCCGCCGGGAACTGATGGTAGACCTCAGCATCCACGCAGTGATGCCGAAGCAGAGAGGTTAGTGAACCTGCTCGATTTGGTAAAGCAAATCATTGACCCGTTGGAAATCAATCTTACAAATAAGGATGGCAGTTTGATGATTCCACAGGCAGAAAATGCAGGGACTCCTACTGCAAAGCAAAAATTCATCGGTGACCAGAATACCAAGTTTGGAGAATGGCATATTTCCACAGGAGGTGAATCTGCTACTTTCTACATGGGTAACGGGACGAAAACATGGGAAGCCCGGGACCATAAAAATCGGGCATTCGTGGTTAATCTCCAGGACCTGGAGAAAACCGATTTGTTTGACTTACAACCAATGATTCCCGGAACGTATTCAGGGGGTCGTCCGAGTAAGTATCTTGGAATCTCACCCTACGTGAAAGAGTCCTACGACTACAATGCTACTCATTTGCCAGTTGCGACTAACTTACTTAAACACATCCAACGATAATGTTTATTCTACCACAAATCGATCCGGAGACCCAAGGGCGTATTAGTAAACCTTACGTCCCAATGAGTAGATTCTTTGGGGCGGGTTTTGAGCAAGGAGAGCACGATGCAGGGTATGGCTCCGCCTCACGGTGGCAGGAATTACGCCTCGAGGATGCTTACTCCAGCAACGAGAAGGATTTGACCCCCGAAGAAGCAACAACCAAATGGGGAGTAGGAGACTTTAAGTTCGAAGTCCCTGTTAAGAACGGAGTAGCTCGCTTAATGAATCAGCAAAAGCGGGCAGAGATGAACCGCAGCCTGCTTCTTTCTGCTGGTAGTGACGGATTCTTCAGTAAGAGGGGCTTGGCGGGAATGACTGCCACTATGGCGGGGTCCATGTTCAATCCCCTGGACTTTGCTTTAAGTTTTCTACCTGTTGTTGGAACGGTTGGAAAAGTAAAAGCAGCAACAAAAATTGGGTCCATATTGGAACGTGGTCTTATCACGGATGAAGCCTTAGTTAAAGCAGGAATTTCTGCTCCTAAGATGGTGGCCACTGTTGCCAATGCCGGAGCATTCATGGTAGTAGACCAGATTCCACATCTTGTTGCGGCCAGGCAATATCACGAAGATTTTACGGTCAAAGAAGCAGCAATGAATGCGGCTATGGCTATGGCCTTTGGAGCTGTGATTCATGGTGGAGTAGCCGGATACAGCAAGTTCCAGGAACGTGTGCAGGCCGCAGGTAAGCTTCATGACAGGCTGAGCCCAGAGACCAAGGTGGAAATGGCTAGGCAATCTATTAACGATTTGCTCAAGGACCAAACAACTGACATATCGAACTGGGTGAAACTCGATAGAGAACAGATTAGGCTGAAAGCTCTCGCTGACTTTGACGAAATCGGCGCCCGGTCTAAGTTCCGTGAAAATATGAATCTCGAGGAAGTCCGGGCTTCCGTCAAAGAAAAATTCAATCTTGACGTAAAATCACTAGCCGTTCGCCACACCACTGAAATGGGTGAGACGAAAATCTATCCCGGAGAAGAGCATGCCCGAATCACTTACGATAATAAATTCCCCGGTGAAGACATGACAGATGCCTCCGGAAAATATGAATCCGGATTCTTGCTAGATAACGGTGAATTCGTATCCAGGGAAATGGCTCGTGATATTGATGGATTACCTGGAAGTGGTTACAATCACGAATTGTGGATGGGTAATGAGAAGATGAAACAAGGCCGCTGGAATGACGTGGACCCTGGAACACAGTTAGACACTGATGAGTTATCCTACTACACGTCAGTGCTTGAGGGAGATAATCCTCACGCTTCGAAAGCCAGTGTCTTACAAGATATTTTTGCACAACGGCAAAAGCGTAAAGCTGACTTCCTCGCTACTCATATCGACTTCATCAATGCGGTAAGCAAGGAAACGGAAACTAGAATCGACAACCACATCACTGAGTTGAAGAAGGACTTGATTGGCAAGGCCATGAAGCAAGAAGCAGAAGCCCAAATCAAGGCAGGCAAAATCATGCCTCCCGACGAGATTGAGAAGCACCAGAAATCTTCGACTCCATCAGAAAAAGATGTTACCGAAGCTCAGAAGGAGGTCGATGCTCTGCAGAAGGAGGTCGATGAACTGAATAAGTCTCTCAAGGGAGACGCTGAGGCCAAGGCTGCAGAACAACAGAAAGACGCAACCCTCGCCTGGTTCGACGACGTCATTGATAAGCTCAAGAGTGACCCAACTGAATTACACGACATAGGTGCTTCGTTAGTTGTTCTTAGTAAAGAATCTGCTCGAGCTATGTTAATTATTGTTCGTGAGGCCTATAAGGCTGGAAAAGCTCTCGATCTTGCAATACGAGATGCTTTGTCATGGTGGGCAGATAAAGCTACAGACCATGAACTAGCCCAGGGGAATAAGGCCCACTCAGAATTTATCAATTTGTTGCGTGGAAGCAAAACATCAGAAGCTGATGACTTCATGCGTACAATACAGAATAAAAAGTTTTCTACACAAGAGTTAGACCAGTATTACTCTATTGCTTACAACAAGTTTTTGAAAGATTTGGATAGTTCTGCTGGAATGATGCAGGACATGTTTCCAAAAGACATTGGTTCTCGTCCGCATGTTAATTCTAAAAAACTGGAAAACAAGGTCGACCTGTTTGATTCTACGTCTGCAAATTTTCCAAAAGAACCTCCAACTTTTGAATCATTAAATTTGCAAAATCCTACTAGTTACTGGGAGCACCGAGTAAATTCGACTGGCGGAACAAAAGAGGGAGTAGCTACTCGTGGTTACTATCTTGACAAAAGAAAAGAATTTCTAGAATTAATAAAGAAGGAGGTTCCGTTTGCCACAGATTTGGAAATACATCAAATAGAACAACGATTTATTGGTCCGCCAGAGCGTTGGCCATATCTAGATGCGGTGCTGGAGAAAACCACTTTTGCAGACAGGCCAGAACCCCCTATGTTAACTGGTTGGAATTTTGATGGCAGTGGTTGGAAATTACCGAGGAAAATTGAGATGGAGAAAATTCTCAAAGATGCTGGGTATGTGGGTCTGGAACGTCCAAGTGCACTCACTGCTAGAATAAATAAAGTAGTTGATGCTTTCCCAAAAGGAAGTAACTACCCTTCTGTTGAGTCTGGCGATTTATACGGCTTTTTAAGCGTTTTGGCGGATGAAGGTGAATCATTTCCAAAACTAAGTAAAACCCTTACTAAAGAAGAAAAAGACATTCTTTGGACGGAGGTAAAACTGGGAATAAAACTTAACCAAGAATCTGAATTGCTGAAACTTTCAAAACAAATTACTGAGCAAGCCACCAAACTGGAACCACAGAAGGCTGACTCGATGTTCACCCCGAAACAGGTAGAACCCGCACTCAAATCTATCGACTCCGCAATTGACTGCTTACTCAAGAACCTACTTTAATATGCCAAACCCCTGTAATACGAAAGTCACAGCAGCTGGAGACAATCTCAACAATGCCC
>JANNCH010000596.1:0-3449 GCA_031386315.1 Pseudobdellovibrionaceae bacterium | reverse complement strand
TTGCCGGCAAAGTTGTCTACGGAAACGCCTACTGCAACTCTTGGAACAAAAAAGCCTAATGTAAATTAAGCTTTCTACACATTAGGGCATAGGCGAAACGCTTGTGCCCTTTGTCTCATCATGCTACATGAGCATATGACTTATAGTCCTTTTCTATTATTAATGGGTTGGAATGACTTTTTCCAAACAAGCCTAGATTCAGCTGCAGATCCGAGCATGCAGCCAGGGCGCATTATAAGCCAAGGACGAGGACACTATCACATTCAAGTCGACACAGACGAAGTCCTCGAAGCTAGCATCAGCACAAAGCTGCATCACTTCGCTAAGGCCTCAGGCGATTTTCCAGCTGTAGGTGATTGGATCACCTACACTCGAGGCCAAGGGCAAGAAAAAGCCACTATTCACCGCGTTCTTGATAGAGTCAGTTCGTTGCAACGCAAGCGCGCCGGGGCCAGTAACAAGCCTCAGCATTTGGTCGCCAATGTCGACCATTTGCTCATCGTCACTTCACTCAATGAAGACTTCGATCTTTCGCGCCTGGGTAGATATTTCGATCTGAGCAAAGGCTCTGGAGCAGCTCCTTGTTTTGTACTGACAAAGACAGACCTATGCGCCAATCCCGATGACTATCTTCAAAAAATGAACACAGAATTTCCGGGCATCGAAATATTTATGACTTCTACCAACAATGCAGAATCAATGCTTTTACTTAAAAAATTCTTTATGCCTGGTAAAACCTCTGTCTTGCTAGGTTCATCGGGGGTTGGCAAGTCCACCTTAACTAATTATTTGCAAGGGCTAGACACCCAATCTCAAAAAACCGGGGATGTGAGCGTAGAGTCCCGTGGACGACATACAACGACGGCACGAAATATTTTGGTCACACGCTGGGGCGGCCTAGTTATTGACACCCCAGGGATGCAGGAAATATTTGCTGTCGAAAGCGAAGAGCCCGTACAAAGTCGATATTCAGATGTTGAAGACCTTACACTTCGATGTAAATTCACAAACTGCCGTCACCAAAGCGATCCGGGATGCGCAATCACTGCAGCCAAAAAATCCGGTGACCTCACCGAAGAACGATGGGCAGGGTATCTAAAAAGTATCAGCAAAATTGTCATACCTAAAAAGAAGTGGCAAAAATAGAAAACTTTCTACTATGGCGCGTACTTAGCAAATACTTCCGATTCAGTCATATTCTCTGTTGAATTTACGAAAGCATAATGATCCGGCTTTTTATCAATGAAGATTTGCATATCGAATTTAAGATGCTCTACATTATTAAGAAGTCCCAGCGGAAAATTTATAAAACCACCCGCTTTTAAGCGATAAAATAAATGGGTTCCACAAACCTTACAAAATCCTCTTTCTGCCCACTGTGAAGAATCAAATAGTGTGATGAATTCTTCGCCCTGAAGGGTAATAGCAGACCCACCTTCAACAGCAAGCGCTGGCCCACCGGACCATTTACGACACATTCCACAGTGACAGGCTCCGAAAGAATCTTTTTCGAGATTAAAGCCCAACGATACTGCTCCACAAAGACAATTACCCGTTACAACTTGAGATTTCATATTTTTCCTAAACTTTCTGGCTTTATCTATATTTTAATAGCTTTTTTTATGAATGCGACAAAGTATTTATCATCTAATTTTTATTAGTGCAAAATCTCTGCAAAATATTAGTATACAAACATGTACAAGCTTCGCGATTACCAACAACAGGCCGTCAGCAATACCATTAAGTTTTTTCAAAAAAAACGTGATCCTGCTATGGTTGTTTTACCTACCGGTGCTGGCAAAAGCTTAGTCATTGCAGAACTCGCCCGCATTGCCAAAGGCAGAGTCTTGGTATTAGCCCATGTAAAAGAGCTTGTAGAGCAGAATTATGAAAAATACATAAGCTATGAGCTAGAGGCAGGGATATTTTCAGCCAGTCTTGGCAAAAAAGATTGGGACCACAAAGCTATTTTTGGAAGTGTACAATCCGTAGCCCGAGCACCAGATGATTTTTTCAATGATTTCTCGTTGCTCGTCATTGATGAATGCCACCGCGTTGCAGAAGAGGGCGCCACTCAATACCAAGAAGTCATTAAAAAGCTTCAAGATCGCAACCCGCAGCTTTGCATACTCGGCCTGACGGCTACACCCTATCGTCTTGGTCTTGGATGGATCTATGAATATTCACAGCAAGGCGAACTTAAAACAGACAAGAAAAGATTTTTCAAACAGTGTGTTTACGAGCTTCCACTTTCGTACATGATTAAAAAGCATTATCTAACAATCCCTGTGAAGGTGGATATCCCCGTCACTAGTTACGACTTTTCAGAGCTAACAGACAAAGATCGTATGTTCACAACAGCCGAAGTGGAAGAGATACTCAAAAGTCAAAAACGGCTGACACCATTTATTATAAAAAATATTATCGACATCACTGAACGCTATCATAGAAAAGGCGTGATGATTTTTAGCGCCACCGTAAAGCACGCTGAAGAAATTATGTCTTACTTACCCGCTACGGATGCTCGCTTGGTTTTAGGTGATACCCCTATCGATAAGCGAAATCAAATCATCGATGATTTCAAAAATAAAAAATTTAAATATCTAGTCAATGTGTCTGTACTCACCACGGGCTTCGACGCCCCTCACGTTGATGTGATTGCAATTTTGCGACCTACAGAATCCAACAGTCTTTACCAACAGATTGTGGGCCGCGGCTTGCGTCTGTCACCCGGCAAGAAAGACTGCTATGTTTTAGATTATACTGGGATGGGTCACGATATTTATGCCCCCGAAATCAGCGACAAGCGTCCTGCCAAAGACACAGTAGCTGTCAAAGTACCATGCCCCAAGTGTACCCGTGAAAATGACTTTTGGGGTCGAGCCGATGAAGATGGAATCGTTTATGAGCACTATGGTCGCAAATGCAAAGGTGCTACTCAAGATCCTGTGACATTGCAGATCACTGCCTGCGGTTACCGCTTTCGTTTAAAAATTTGTCATAGTTGTGGGGCAGAAAATGATATCACTGCCAGAGCCTGTGAAAAATGTGATGCGATCCTTATTGATGCCGATGCAAAACTAAAACAAGCCAAGCTTTCTAAAAATTCTCATGTGTTGACGCCTGATAAAATCACCTTTGAAGAACGCATGGACAAAAATTCAAATGCCTATTTAGAAATTAGGTACTATGATCACGACGCACAATACATCAGTGAAGCACATTTTTTTAATAATCCGTCGTCGATAAAAAAGTTCAATATCAATTTTTTACGTTCACACCTAAGAAGACCCGAGCTAGCTATTGATTTAGATAGCCCGCAAGAAGTCATTCGATTTCAAAAATTGTTTCGTCTGCCTTCATTCGTAATTGCAAGAAAACAGGATAAATTTTGGAAAATTACAGAAAAAATTTTCGCTGAAGAACTTTAAAACTGGCCCACTACGTTG
>JANNCH010000523.1:0-8741 GCA_031386315.1 Pseudobdellovibrionaceae bacterium | reverse complement strand
TATTTGCCGTTCACTTCGCGGATCCCACCTGCCATGGGTGGGTTGTCAGAGGCCACGTTACGATTTATTTTTTTGATTTTATCTAAAGAGGCCTTCGTTTTTAAGTCGGCAGTGGCAAAAAGATTTTTTTCAGCCGCGATTTCAAAACTAGCAACTTCTAGCTTTACATCTTTGAGGCTCCATTCTTTTTTGATCTTGTCGCTTTCTTTTTTTACTGCGGCTGACTTGTTCGCTTGTCCTGCATTGATTTGCTGAACTGTCAGGCCAGGGTTTTTGAAAGAAACCGATTTTTCGGCGCCTAATTTGTTGTTTTTGAAAACAACAGTGACGCTATCCACTTTTTGATTTTTGCTTGAAAAAGTTGTGACGCGATCTGCACCGCAAACAACCATATTTTTGTCTTTAGTGCCCGAAGCGGGTGTGCACACAACTTGGGCTGACGCGATATTCGTAAGTAATAATAAAACAGATAACATAAGTGCTCCTTTAGCTTACTGTGCGCAGTTGTATTGAACGTTGATAGTACGACCTGCTGGAACAGCTGGATCAAAGATCACCGAGTTGCCATCCACACGGAAAGTGTGAGTGAAGCTTGGTGTGATTGAAACTACTGGAGTTCCGACCGGGTTACACTCAAGAGTGATCGATGACATGCTGTCGATGATCTGGTCTTTGAAGTAATTCAAAGATTGAGAGTAATCCGAGTCGCAGATACTGCCGACATAGCCATTTGTAATTTGTGACATCTGCGCAATAACCGCACCGAAGTGTGATTTTGTGCCAATAGAATCCTGTGCGGCCATACAAGCGTTGTCGCCTGGACGAACAATGATTGAATTGAATACAAAACGTTTGTTCGCACCGAAGACATCACGAACTTGGTTTTTCACGCTTGCAGGGTAATCTTCGTACTCAAGAGGGTAGTATTCATTGCTGTAGTATCTTTGAGTGATATCGCCACCGATCGAACGCTCATCTTCATTGGCAATGGCCACAACAGCAAGTCCCGCGTTTTGGCGGTAACAACCAGAGTTGCCACTGACGCTTGGGTTCCCGTAATAAATGTGGTGATAAGCTGCCTTCAAGGGACGTTCATCTTCACTGCCCGCAACACCTGCGCCAATGCGGCTGATTGTGTTTGTAAAGATACCTGAAATACCAGCTGTACCAGATTTAAGAATGTATTTTGTCGTGTTTGGATTGCCTTCCCAGAAAACTGAAGCTCCCCAATAAAGAGTCGAACTTGTTGTTGAAACTTTTTGAGCACGAGTCACGGTCACGCACATTTGCCAGTCAAAGCCTGAAGTGCTCAGGTCATTAACAAAGCCCTGCAGACGGCTAGCTAGTCTTTGATTGTTCGCAAGCATTGAATTGGAATCATCCACGATCAACAAAATATCGAGCATATTATTCTGCGCATTCACCTGAGCATTGAAAGTTTTAGCAATCAGTGGGCGAGGCACAACGTTTACACGGCGGGCTGTTGAGCTGCTATAAGCTTGGTAGCCCGTTTTGGTAGCGTAAAGAGTGATGTCATAACTGCCCGGAGGCAATGATCTGAAATCCGGAGTCGACGACGAACTTGATAAGCCAGTCACTACAACGTTTGTGCTATTTGACTGAACAGTCCAAACATAAGAAACATCACTTGGTGAGCAATTCCCATCCACAGTCGGATTTGAGCTTGTTGAATTGATTGTGACGGCAGCCGTTTGATTGTTCACACGCACATCACAGGCAATTGACGGAAGCGGTGGTGTTGGAGCATTCACAGTCGCAGTGATCGCATTCGAGTTGAATTCAGAGTAGCCAGATGCTGTTGCATTCAACGTCACTTTATATACGCCAGTTCCCAACGAGAAAAAGTCAGGGTGCGAGCTAGAGCCATGCAAGTTGTTCACTGGTACAGTTGCATTGGCTGCATTTTTCACGGTCCAATTTAAATTCACATTGGTAGGGTGGCAATCCGCATACAAATCAGGATTTGTAATTGCGCTAACTACAGTGACCGCATTCACTTGCTGATTGAAATAAACATTACATGCAATCGAAGGTGGAACAACTGGTGGTGATACAATCACACGGCGAGGGGACGTGCTTGTGTAACCAGTGAATCCAGCTTTCGTTGCTACTAAAGAAATATCGTAGGTGCCTGCGGGCAATGTGCGGAAGTTCGGAGTTGACGAAGCTCCTGTCAAACCACTCACTGTGACGTTGGAACCATTGGATTGAACTGTCCAAGCATAATTAACATCCGTTGGGCTGCAATTCGCAGCGACAGTTGGATTTGTGCCAGTGGGGCTGATTGTGACTGGAGCATCTTGTCCATTTACTTTCACATCACATGCAATTGTGTTTGGAGCAGTGATGATCACACGGCGGGGTGAACCACTCGTGTAACTTGTGAAACCAGTTTTGCTCGCGTTGAGTACGATGTCGTAAATCCCAGGTGGCAAGCTACGAAAGTCCGGAGTCGATGTTGCACCTGTAAGGCCGGATACAGTCACAATGTTATTATTTGAAAGCACCGTCCAGTTGTAAGTTACATCAGTCGGGTTGCAATTCGCAGTGACAGTTGGATTTGTTCCTGTGGGTGCAATTGTCACAGCAGCATCTTGGCCGTTGACCTTTACATCACATACAACAACATCACCGAGTGGAGTGACAGTAGGGGTAGGGCCTGCGCCACCGCCGCCTGATTTACTTTCGAACGCCACCTTAGAACATGAGCCGGTCAGTAAAACACAGGTCATCAGCGTAATCGATTTTGTGATCGACTTCGCGATCGACTTTCTAACATTCAAACTATACGTCATGTCTTGTCCCCTCATCTGAGCTTATCTTTAAATTATCAAGTGACTAATGTGATTGATCAAGTAAGATAATGAAATCATACGTTATAATTGCGTTGAGCAGCATTCGGCATGAGCATCTAGACTTTAGTATGAGTGTATGGAGTAAAAATGTTTCAAAAATCTATCAGTAAATGGGTCATTAGTTCCTTCCTTTTCCTTTCTGCAGGCCAATCTCAGGCGGGTGTCCTGGGCGATTTTCAGACCTTCACACCTAATACAGACGGATTATATTTTGTTACGGTTAATTCGGGCAGCATGTTGAAAGAAAAAACCATGGTTGCGAATCTTTATCTGTCGTATGCAAAAGATTACCTTTTGGCCTATGACAGCCTGGCAACTATGAAGCGCGTCAATTACAAAGATGAACTCATTTCTATCGATGGTACTTTCGGCTATTCATTCACAGATAGTTTGCAGATGTTCATGGGCATGACGGGACTTCTTTATCAAAAACCAGATTCTTCAGAGAATACACAAACCTATCTTACGCGTGGAGTGCATTCATTCCGTCCGGGCTTGAAGTGGCAGTTTTCTTCTCGCAAAGATTCGCAGTGGGCGTTGATGGGCTCTGTTGATATTTTGAACGTAAAAAATGACCCCTATACCGGTGAAGAGCCCGGCCCGATCCCCAATGTTGATTTGATTTGGTCTGGGGTGGGGAGTGGTAAAGGCACCCATGGTTTTAACTTTGGTTATCGCACACGTAGCCCTGGAAGAACTCCGGCAGATGCCACTTTCTACCCACTCAAAGATCAGCTAACAGCATCCTATGGATATTCATATCCATGGACTGCAAAAACGCGCTTGGTATTTGAGACCATAGGTTGTTATCCGTTAGACAAAGGTGAAAATGCAAAAGCAGTTGATGTGAGTTGCCTGGAAGTTTTGGGTGCGGCTCGTTACCGTTATTCAAAAAATTGGGCCATGGTGGGTGGCGCAACTGTCGAGCCAGGAATTCAGACGATGGCACCAGCTTGGCGTGTCTTCGCAGGCGTGAATTTGTACATATCACCTAGTGCGGATGAAGAATCAAAACCAGTTTTGCGAAATGCTTCGCCATTGGTTGTGCCAGCCTATGTTGAAGTGAATGTGAATGATTTTTACACATTGCCAATCAGCGGTGGTGAAGCCCCGTATAAATGTGAAATTGTTGAGGGTGGCAACGGAATAGATTTGCGAGATTGTGCATTCACGGCGCCTTCGTACGCAGACACCATGCGCGTACGTGTGACGGATCGTAGCGGGCAAGAAAAATATTCTGAAATTACCATAGTGCCAACGGGGGCGGCTGCTCAAGCACCTAAAGCTGATATGTCTGTGAATCCACCAACAGTTGAGTTATTGACTGGTCAAACGCAAACATTTGAAGCGAGTGGTGGATTAGATCCTTATCGGTTTTCTGTGGTTGCTGGTGGCGGCACAATAGATCCTGTCACAGGCTATTACCGAGCGCCATCGACTGGGCCGGGGCCAACACGCATTCAGGCCGAAGATGCACAAGGTCGAAAAGCCTATGCTGACATCACAGTTCGTGCACCTGCAAAGGCGAATAAAACATTCACTTTAAAACAAGTGAATTTTATTTTCAATACAACGACTCTTGTGCCTTCATCAAATAAACGATTGGATGAAGCGGCCCGCAGATTAACTAAATTAAATATTCGAGAAATCATTGTTGAAGGACATACTGATAATATTGGTGGCGCCGAGTACAATCGTGATTTGAGCGAGCGCCGAGCGCGTCGTGTGGCCGAAATTCTGCGCCAGCGTTTGGGTTTAGAAGAATCGCAGGTCAGAGCAGTCGGGTATGGTTTTGACCATCCTCTTGTACCAAATAAAGATGAAAAATCTCGTCTTGAAAATCGTCGAGTTGAGTTGCTGATTTATACAAAGAAATAATGATTGTCGGAAAGCCTCCATCTTAAGAAAGATGGAGGCTTTTTTTATACGAGCAATGAAAGTTGGAATTGTTGGTGCATCCATCCATGGAACGCTGAATTCTGACCACCGTGGTCAGAATTACATAATTCACCAGAGGTCATAAGCTCACTTTTTGATTTTTGAATGTATTGTGCTCTCCGGGCCGGGATGGTCCGGAGGAAGGCTGTCCAGGACGGCAAGGCTTGCGAACTTTACTGAGCACAGTCGTAAAGAGCTCTTACTTTTTTAAAAACTGATCAGATGTTCTTAAAACGTGGGTCATGTTTTTTAAACGTGAGGCAAAAGATTTCATCATTGATGTGGCCCAAAGTGGAAGTTCACTAATGAGTTGTTCATAGCCTTCTTCAGAGACTTTCACCAATGTAACTTCAGTCACAGCTTGTGCCGAGGCCGACCGAGGCTGGTTGTCTAATAGTGCAAATTCCCCAAAAGACTCTCCGTCGGTGATTTGGCAAATATCGGCACGTTTACCACCTGTGGTTTTTGTGAAAATTTGAACAGTGCCACTTTCAATAATGTAAAAGTGAGATTCGATATCGCCTTCAAAGAAAATAAAATCGCCTGGTTCGTAGGATTCTTTGGCGATGGCCGCTGTGATCACTTCTTCAGACATTTAGACCCCTTTGTAGGTGCTCTTAGAAACTCATTCTATGATGATATTATAAAAATGTCGCCGCGACCGTAGAGAATGTCAAGATGGCTCTGTGTGATGGGGCCAGCCCTTGGTCGAGACACACAGGTTTTCATAATCTGAGCATTTTACTTCCCATTTTGGCTCTTGGGCGCCACAATTTATAAGACGTTAAAGGACCCAAGGAAGTGTCTTCATGAATATTCAGATTAATTTTGCTGTAGGAATTTTATTGAGCTCGTTGTTGACACAAAATGCTTATAGCCAAGAGCCAACATCGAACCCGACGACCACTGCACCGGTAGCACCTGTTGTTCAGATTGCACCATCGGGTGTATTCGTAAAAGTTCAAGATTTGCTCACCAAAAAAAAGACCGATGCAGCTGTTAGTTTGCTACAGGATACTTTGAAAAAAGAGATGCGTGCTGATGAAAAAAAATTAGCAGAATTCAATTTGGCATTCTTAACTTTTCAAAACGAAAAATACGAACAAGCAATAACTTTGTTTCAAGATTTTCTAAAGTCTAAAAGTGAACTTGAAGCCTACGCTGACTATTATGTAGGTATGTCTTACTTGAAATTACAAAAAAATAGTGAGGCGCAAAAAGAGTTTCATAAAGTTCTCGATAAATCTCCGAACGTAAAATTGCGCAATGAAAGTTCGAATCAACTGGGTCTTATCGCTATTCAAGATAAAAACTTCAAACTTGCTAAGCAGTATTTATTTCGACTCGAAAAAAGCACACGTGGTTCTGAGCAATATCCAGAAGTGATTTATAATTTAGCCCTCGTTGAAAAAGGACTTCACAATCAGTCAGCTTCTTGCAAATGGGCTAACAAACTTTATGCAAAGCATCCGACGTATCCAAAGATTTCTAATTGGGGTGCAGACTTGGCGATGAACGAAGTGGATGGAAAGCCGAGCGACTGCAAAGCAAATCCAGACGAATTTCGCACACGAATGCGAAATTTGATGTTTGGTGGCTTTGATCAAAAAGCACAGGCCGAAATCAATACGGTGAAAGAGCGTTTGGGCAAAGAAGATCGTTTTGCTGCAGATCAAATACAAGCGCAGTTTTTCTTGCAAGAGGGCGAAGTCGTAAAGGCCTTGGATTTACTAAAACCATACTACGAAAGCATGAAAAGAAATTTTAGCTTCTTGATGATTTTTGGCTCGGCATCTGCCCGTGCCGGCGAAGTGCAATTGGCTGTTGGATCTTATTATAGCGCCTACAAACTAAGTCCAAAATCCAAATTGGGACGTCAAGCATTGTACCAGTCAGCATTCTTAAGTTATCAGTTTCAAGATTACGACGGGGCGGCCCGTCGCTTTCAAGAATTTATGAAAGCCTATCCAAGCTCCGGTTTGAATCGAGATGCAAAATGGCATATGGCTTGGCTATCCTATCTGAAGGGTGATTATGAAAGATCTTACCGTGATTTTGCAAATCTACAGAACCAAAAAAAGAAATCACCCCGTGCATGGAAATCATTCCCTTCAGACCGTGTGACCTATTGGATGGCCATGAGCCGTTTTCGCCAAGGACAATATGAAGCCGCTAAAAGTTTATTTTCATCTTTGTCTAAAGACAGCCTTGTGGGTTATTACTCGATTGCTGCACAGGCTAGGCTGAAAAAGATTGCTGCCATTCAAAGTGCGAATAGTAAACTTGCACAATCACAAAAAACTCCGACAGTACTACCACCGCGTGCAGCTTCACGTTTTTATGCTAGCACCTTTTTGATGCCATCGACTGAAGACGATGTCTCAACAGATATCAATACCGAGAGTGAAGAAACCTTAGTCGCGAATCAATACGAAGAAGCACCCGCAGAAGCCACAGAAGATGGCGACGAGGCCACGACGGCTGATAATCCCGATGCAAAAACAGTTGAGGTCGTAGCAAACGGTGTAGATAAGGACAGCCCGTTTTCGAATGCGCTGCTGACACGTAAATTTGAACAAGCCCGAGATTTGGTGACGATGGGTATGAGTGAGTGGGCTCGCTGGGATTTATACGAAATTGAATCTAAAACAAGCAACCGTGATTATCTAAGAACACTGATGAGCGAATACACAAAGGTTGGTTATTATCACCGAGCTTCGTACATTGCCCAAATTCAATTTGGTGGACAAAGAGCCTCTTTGGGTATGGAAGGTGGGCGCTCACTTTGGGAATTCGCATATCCGCAGGCTTACAGCGAGCACGTGACTTCGTTTTCGAAAAAATTCGAAGTTCCGACCGAGCTTGTCTGGGGAATTATGCGTGCCGAGAGTCAATACCGCCGTGATGCGATTTCGCCTGTGGGTGCCCTAGGTCTCATGCAAGTGATGCCATTCACCGGACACAAGGTAGCCAGCCTAATAGGGGATAAAAGTTTCAGTGCTAATAAACTATTAGAGCCTGAAACCGCGATCAAGATGGGTTCGCGATATTTAAAGCGAATGATGGATACGTTTCAGAACACAATTCCATTGGTAGCTGCGGGATATAATGCCGGTCCCCATCGAGTTAAAACTTGGCTGGCGAATTTCGGAAATTTAGAAACCGATGAATTTATTGAACACATTCCATTTCTTGAAACACGCAATTATGTGAAGCGGGTTATGTCCAATTGCCAAGTGTATTCTGATTTGTATAACAGCAAAAAAGAAATGTTCCCATACTTGGCAGAAACCGTTCCTGCAAAATTCACACAAGAAATAGTTTCAAAGGAAAACTGGGACGATATTTGAAAGATAACTTTGTCTTTTTTGTACTCAAAAAACTTTTTGAAGTGTCACTGTCATTATGGAGCTTGGTGACGCTGACATTTTTGTTTTTACGATTTCTACCTGGCGGTCCTTTCGATCAAGAGATCGCCCCCCATCCACTTGTACGAGAGTATTTAAATAAATCCTGGCATAGGGATGAGGGACTTTTTAGTCAGTATTTTAGTTATATGAATAGTCTGTTACACGGTGATTTAGGAATTTCTCTGTCAAATCCCACGCAAACGGTGACACAAATAATTTCAACTGGTTTGAGTAAGACACTGTTTTTGAACTTGCTATCTTTGTTCATTATTTATTTGTGTGCATTTTTCATTTGTTTTCTGTGGACAAGCACTCGACGCTTGATTCTACAAACTGTAATTGAACAGCTGTTGTTAGTCTTAATTTCTTTACCGAGCCTATTTTTGGCACCGTTACTAATCTATATTTTTGGGTTTTATTTTGATGTGCTTCCAGTGGCTTTATTAGAAACTCCTGCACACTATGTATTGCCCGTTGTGGCATTGAGTTTACGACCTATGGCCTACCTTGGACGTTT
>JANNCH010000660.1:0-6073 GCA_031386315.1 Pseudobdellovibrionaceae bacterium | reverse complement strand
TCCACTTTTTCAAGTCGCACAACGCTGATACCAATATTGTTGGGTCGATAGGGGGCTCTTGAAGCAAAGACACCGACTTTGCCTGCGCTTCCGCGCGGAGGGGAAATCATGGGCTTCCAGTTTTCATTATGGTGAAACTGAAAAACAATCCAGATATGCGAAAAGCTTTCCAAGCCCGTTAAGGCCTGCTCAAAATTTTGTCCTTTGCTAAGTTCAATATAGCCCGGGGCATGCAATTCGTCGGGCTGGCGTCCAGCATCGTAGGGTTTTTTTTGTTCAGAATGATAGGTGCCTATGGCCGTATAGGTAATATTACTTTCCATACTGACGATTCCATTCGAACGCCGCCACGGCGAGGCTAATGCCCACATTCAGCGAGTTCTTACGACCCCGTAGCGGAATCTTGCGAATTTCATCGCAAGACTTTAAGACATCAGCGTCCAAACCAAAGCGCTCGTTACCCACAACAAGAGCCGTCGGCGCAAAAGTGAACCTCTCGTACAAATCCACAGGCTTTTCAGCCGTTTCAAGGCCGATGACTTGATAGCCTTTGAATTTAAGCTCATTGATAAGATCGACAATATGTTCACGGGATTCCCAAGCTATTGAGTCTTGCGTGCCCATGGCCGTTTTCGCAAGCTTAGGCTGTTCGGGATTGGTGGTATAGCCACACAGATAAACTTTTTCGATGTTTAAACATTCTGCGGTTCTCAAGATTGAGCCCACGTTAAAGGCCGAACGAATGTTGTCTAAAATAAAAACCAAGGGCAGGGGATCGGTTGCTATAGTTTGTGTATCATCTGTCAAAACTAAGAAATCATCATCCTGGACATTTTTATTTAGAATTCTCTCAACAGGGATTAAGAAGGCTACAAAATGTTTCAATGTCATTTTGCTGTGCAGATGTTTTTCTATATCAGCTAATTTCTGTACTTGGATATCACTAGAGGATTTTAAAGACGATATTTTTTGACGAAGCTCTAGAAGTAGGGCTTCTGAAAATAAAAAATCCGCAGCATTTGATGCAACGGATTTTTCGAGTTCTTTAAAAAGAAAAAAGATCTCTTCAAGATTTTTTTTGTCTTGAGACTCTAGCATCACTTCACTCTTTGACCGACCTGGGCTCCGTCGTCGGCTGCCAGGACATAGAGGTCACTTCCGCCATTGCCGGCCGCTAATACCATCCCTTCGGACATACCAAACTTCATTTTGCGTGGTTTTAAATTCACGCACACCAAAACTTTGCGACCAACTAGTTTTTCAGGCGAGTAAGCAGCCTTGATACCGGCGATGATTTGACGGGTTTCGCCGCCACCGATATCAACTTTGAGTTTCAGTAATTTGTCAGCTTCTTTGATTTCTTCCGCTTCAAGGATTTGCCCGATTCGCAAATCCACTTTCATAAAATCATCAAATTCGATCTCGGCGGTTTTTTCAGAACTTTGTTCTGCGCTTTTAGTCGTGGCAGTGGTTTTTGTAGCCACAGCCTTCAAAGGCGCAGGTTTGTTTTTTTGAAGTGCTGCATTTATCTGTGCACTTTCTTCAACCATGGCCTTCACATGATCCGCTTCAATACGATTCATCAGATGTTCATAATCGCTGATTTTTTTATTCGTAATAACTTTCTGAATATCATTCCATTGGTAATTACTTTCACCCAATAGTTTTTCGACTTTCAGCGTGTACTCAGGTAAAACGGGCTTTAAGTAAATTGCTAAAATTCGGAAAACATTCAACGTGGTTGTTAGCACCTGTTTTGTACCTGCTGGATCTGCATCAAGACTTTTCCAAGGGGCCTTTTCGTCAAAATAGCGATTGGCTTCATCGGCCAAGGCACGAATCTCATTTGTGGCTTTACCAAAATCACGGGCTTCAAAAAAAGCTGCGATCACATCGGCTTTGCTTTGCGCAAGCTTAATCAATTCGCTTCCTTGAGCATCGGGCGTACTCAGTGTGCCATCCATTTTTTTAGAAAGCATCTGGGCACCGCGCGAAGCAAGGTTTGTGATTTTACCCACAAGGTCCGAATTCACACGGGCCACGAAATCTTCTAAATTTAAGTCAATGTCATCTACGCTGCCATTTAATTTCGTCGCATAATAATAGCGCAAAAAATCTGGCTTTAAGTGGTTCAAATAAGTACGGGCATTGATAAATGTCCCTTTTGATTTTGACATCTTTTCGCCATTCACCATTAAGTGACCATGAACAAAGACACTGGTTGGTGAGCGGTACTCGGCGGCTTTTAATAGAGCCGGCCAGAATAATGTATGGAAGTATGAAATATCTTTACCAATAAAGTGATAAATTTCAGCCTGATCGTTTTTCCAATAGTCATTCAGATTGCGACCGTTAGCCTTACACCATTGCTGAGTCGAGGCCATATAGCCGATCGGTGCATCCACCCAAACATAGAAAAACTTTTTGCCATTGGTTCCGGGGATCGCAAAGCCAAAATAGGGCTCATCACGCGAGATATCCCAGTTACGTAAATCCTCGTTGAACCACTCAAGCATTTTACGGCCCACTTCGAGTGATGTATGTTTCGGGATCCACTCTTGCAAATAGGCTTTGAAGTCATTGAGTTTAAAAAAGATATGCTCACTTGGCTTTTCACCCGGTGGATTGCGACAGATTGAGCAATAACTGTCTTTCAAATCTGTGGGGTCGTAGGTGGCTCCGCACACATCGCATGAGTCACCATATTGATCTTTGCTGCTGCACTTGGGGCAAGTGCCTTTGACGAAACGATCAGGCAAAAACATTTTATCATGGTCGCAATAGAGTTGTTGAATTTCTTTGAACGCAATATGGCCCTTGGCCTTCATATGACCGTAAAATTCTTCGCAGAGCACACGATTTTCTTCTGAATTCGTTGATCCGTAATTTGAAAACTTCACCTGGAAATCATTAAAATCTGTGGTGTGTTCTTTGTGTGAGTGTGCGATATGGGCTTCTGGAGTGATTCCCAACTCGCGTGCTTTCACCATGATCGGGGTCCCATGTGTATCATCGGCACAAATATAAATACACTCGTGGCCGCGCATATTTTGAAAGCGCGCCCAAAAGTCAGCCTGAAGATATTCAACCAAATGTCCTATGTGAATAGGGCCATTGGCATAGGGTAAACCTGTGGTGATTAGAATTTTACGCATATATTCACTACTTCCAGTCGATGGCGCCAGTATCTAAATGATAACGGGCAGAAACTACTTTTACATCACCCGTTGCAACGCCGTCACGGATGATTTTAGATTGCTCAAGAACCGCTGCGCGCACAGCTTCATCCGAAGCATTGCAGTTGTCATGACCTAATAACAAAACTAAATTTGTACCAAGATATTGCACAGCATATTCGATGCTAGAAATTGTATTGGCATTTAAAACTTTTCCAGAAACACGAACCGTATAGATTTCACCCAATTTTTGATCCAAAACAATTTCAGGTGGCACGCGTGAATCGCTGCATGTAAAAACAGTCGAGTGTGGTTTTTGACCAGCAACCAGGCGTTTGCGATCTTTCGTGGTCGCTCCATCAGCTCGTAAAAAGCCTTTCGTGAAACGGCGATTTCCATTTTTCAACCAGCCCATAGCTTTGTCAGCAGAAACAGCCCCAGGTTTGCGTGCGCTAAGAATTTCTTCGTGTTGATTGGCAATGGCTTCGGTTTTTTCTGCTACGGCCGCAGTTTCTGCTATCAGTTTGCCATGGGCATCTTTTTTAGCATTTTTGTTGATCAGTTTAATTTGTAAATCCTCTGTAGGTTCTTCTTTTGTTGCAGTGGCTGCTTTTTCTTCAGCAGCAGGTGTTGTTGCAGGAGCGCCAGCCTCAGCAGCCTTTGTGGTCTCTTCACTTGTTGTGGCAGCAGGGGGTGGCGTTGCAGACGCTTCTTCTCTTTTAGCTTCTTTGCTTTGGCAACCGGCTGTGAGTGCGACAATACTGACCGCGAATAAAAAATGTTTAACCTGCATGATGACTCCTTAAGTTCATGGAATTGCTATTGGCAAATAAGAGACTTCATTATTATACTAACCAAACTATGAAAATATCCATCATGACTTCCATTGAAGCGCAGCAAAAATATCTGGAAAAGAGTCATATCCATCAAAAAACCTATGCGGCGATGTACAGTTCATGGCTTGGTGGAATCATAACAGACCCTGCGTTGATGCTAATTCCCGTGGATGACCACCTGGTCCATCGTGGTGATGGGGTTTTTGAGGCGTTTAAATACATTAATGGACGTATTTATCTACAAGAACAGCATATCAACCGACTTTTTAACTCGGCCGAAAAAATCTCTCTGCCAATCCCTATTAGCCGAACCGAGCTCAAAGAAATTATTGCTGAAACGCTCAAAGTCTCGGGCTTAAGTGAAGCGATTGTGCGGCTTTATGTATCACGTGGTCCGGGGACCTTCGGGACCAATCCCTATGATTCGATTGGGACACAAATCTACGTAATTGTGACTACTTTTCGAGCAATGGGCGAAGAAAAATACCGTGACGGAGTCAAAATCGGTCGTAGCCAGATCCCACCCAAAGAACCTTGGCTAGCGCAAATCAAAACCTGTAACTATCTACCCAATGTTTTGATGAAAAAAGAAGCGGTGGACCGCCATTTGGATTTCACCGTTAGCTTTGATGAAAAAAATCATGTTACTGAGAGCAGCACCGAGAATATTTTTATCCTGACCAAGGATGGAGTGCTTAAGCACCCTCCGTTTCAGCAAATTTTAAATGGCACGACGATGATCAGAGCTTTTGAATTGGCTCAGAAACTTGTGGGTCAAAGCATTTCGAAAATCGAAATCGCAAACTTTTCAGAAGCCGATTTGATTGCGGCCCGAGAAGTGATGATGGCTGGAACAACTTTGGATATTTTGCCAGTGGTAGAATACGAAGGACAAAAAATTGGCTCTGGCAAACCCGGCCCGGTTGCACTAGAGCTGTTGCGGCTTCTGCGCGCTGATTTTTAGGCTGGGCAGTGGTGAAAATGGGACTGGGGTGGGTTTGCCCTTTAAAGACTTAAAGCTAAGTTGACCAGTGTGGGTTCATAAATCTAAGTTTTTTGTGTATTCGTAAAAATTTGCATAAAGCGCTACTTCGGTTCCAACTGACATGTCATGAACAGGTCATTACAAGCACATGTTCGTAATAAAAATCATTTTTCAGTTATTGGCCTAGTTATTCCTGACTTCTGACTCGCTAATAGGTTATGAGTTCGACAAAGAATCCGTAAGTTATTCGATTCGTTGCCACCATTTCGAGCCAGTGGCTGAATATGATCGATTTGCAGTTGAAACTGCGAAGCACAGTGCTTGTCTGTTTCAGGATTTCGGTACTGACATTGATGCTGAGCTTTTTGCTGCAGAAATCTTTTCGTATTGATCGGAATATATTGTCTTTTTGATCTCGCTTTTACTGCATTGGTAGAGGCAGTTTTTGGAATAAAATTCTCGTTGAACCTCGCAGCGACGACACCTTGTGTTGAGTCTGAATACGTAGGTTGTGCCTGCTTTTTACATTCTTACAAGGATTTCTGAACCTGAGTCAGTTGTGAAAGATTCAAACTACCGGCCTCAATTTTTTCAGCAATGTGTGGGACATGTTTTAAAAGCCGTGCAGACTGCAGTCGACGGTAGGCACTGCCATCCGAATACCCCAAACCGCGAGTCAGGTAAGAATACATACCATCATAACCAAGCTCGGCATATATTCGGCGTTCTTCTACTTCCAAAATATGCCACAAAATCAAATGCGTAATTTTTCGCTCAGTACGAGCAAGTTTCTCAAGTCTTGCGATAAGTTCAGTATTTGAAAAATGTTTTAAGTTCATAATCACCTCTTATTTCGAAAGCACTATATCATGGCTTTTGAGAGCTGCATTTTGAGGTTTTATGGAGTGCGAAAGTTGAGCGTGGTAGCCAAGTAATGCCGACGTATAAGCGCTAAAATCGATCCAAACAGAAGAATAACATTCTCGCGATTCCGATCGTGTGAAGCAAAAAGTTTCACCGTTATTGCGTCTCTGAAGAACGAAAAAACACCTGCAAGAAAAAAAATCAGAAAAAAA
>JANNCH010000493.1:0-5296 GCA_031386315.1 Pseudobdellovibrionaceae bacterium | reverse complement strand
CTCCATTGTCCTGTGCAAATTGAACAGCATCACGCAAAGCTTTGTTGCCAACTGTGTCTTCTGGATCTTCACCTTCAGAGCCCCAAGAGTTGCTCATAACTTTTGCGCCGTTTTTCACGGCATACTCGATTGCTTTAACAGCATCAGCCGTGGTGCCGCTGCCTTTTTCAGATATAAAACGCAAAGACATGATTTTCACATTCGGAGCAACGCCGGCGATGCCGATACCGTTATCACCACGTGCTGCCACGTTGCCTGCGCAATGAGTGCCGTGACCAGGGTTTCCGCCCTTCATCAAAATATCCAAGGGGCTCATCGAAAGATCGTAGGGCTTGTTGTCGTTTCCAGAAAAATCCCAACCAACGATGTCATCAACATATCCGTTGTTGTCGTCATCGATTCCATTGTTTGGAATCTCTTTGCTGTTTCTCCAAAGATTTGGAAGTAGATCTTCGTGTGTATAATCAACGCCAGTGTCGATCACAGCCACGATCATATCAGGTGAACCCTTTGTCACATTCCAAGCGTCTTGAACGTTGTTGTCGATCATGCCCCATTGTTTTCCAAAGAGAGGATCTGCGCCCGAGGCTCCGTGCGGAGCGTCAGGAATTGCGGGGTTATCTGCAATGGCAAGTGGCGCCAATTCTGGGTTGCGTGAAATCATACGCGCCAAAGCGGCACGACGAAGTGGATCTTGGATCTGGTAATTTTCTAAAAGACTGATTTTGTAGTTCGGTTGAACGTATTCAACAGCTGGATCTTGGGCTAGTGAGCGGATGCTCATACCCTTCGGAGCTTGGATGCGGATCCACTGATCAGAGATTTTCTCAACTTGCGAGCCTTGAGACTCAAGCATTGTTAGAATCTGAGAGGATTCCAAGGCGCCAGGTGCTAGTTTAATAAGCAAATCCTGTGTTGCAGGTGCTGACTTGCGGCTTTTTGCTTGTGCGGCGATTCCTAGCGACAGTACTAAGGGCAGTGTCACTGATAGAGCCTTCACGATCGAAATGATTCGTTTCATTTTCCCCTCCATAGGTATTAGATATCCATCTTACGAAGAAGCGAAAATGATAAGCAAATGCAATTACGCTAAATTTAGCAACTGCGTTGAATAAAAATATCCTTAAGTATAAGCTAGTTATCCGTTGTCAGTGTTCAAGAATTTCAGTATTTCTAGATGTAAGTTAAATGAAAAAGAGGTGTTCATGTCGACGACAGAAACTGCGTCTAATGCTCAGACGTTAGGGACTCAGGCGGTGGAAGACTTGTCTCGTAGCTTTGCTATGACGACTAAGTTAGATGCACTAGTTGCTTGGGGACGAAAAAATTCTCTATGGCCTTTGCCTTACGGTACTGCTTGTTGCGGTATCGAAATGATGTCTGTGATGGGGCCTCGTTATGATCTCGCGCGGTTCGGTGCTGAGGTTGTGCGCTTCTCTCCTCGTCAAGCTGACTTGTTATTGGTTGCTGGTACAATCACTGAAAAAATGGCGCCGGTTCTTGTACGTATTTATGAGCAAATGCTTGAACCAAAATATGTGATCTCTATGGGTGCGTGTGCAAGCTCGGGTGGTTTTTACCGCGCTTACCACGTTCTGCAAGGTTGTGACAAAGTGATCCCTGTGGATGTTTATGTTCCGGGATGTCCTCCGACACCAGAAGCGGTTTTGGATGGTTTGATGCTTCTTCAGAAAATGATCCAAGATCATAAACCACGTCCTTGGAAGGACAATTGGAAATCACCATATGAACAAGCTTGATAGTCTTAAGCAGGATCTTGCTGCAAAACTCAATGTCGATAGTTTTAAGTTCTCTCACGCATTTGGTGACGATGTTCTAGAAGTTCCAAAGGATTCAGTTCCCGCTTTGGCTGCGCATTTCAAGCAAGGTGGGCGTTTTGATTTTTTGATGGATATTTGCGGAGCAGATTATCCTCAACGTGAAAAACGTTTCGAAGTTGTTTACCATTATTTTTCTTCAAAAGATGCTTCTCGTCTGCGTGTGAAAACACAATTGGCAGAGGGTGAAGTCATCGGTTCTGTGGTTGGTATCTGGAGATCTGCCGATTGGTTCGAACGCGAAGCTTACGATATGTTCGGAATCAAATTCGAAGGTCACCCTAATATGCGTCGTATTTTGACTCACCACCAATTTGTGGGTCATCCGTTGCGCAAAGATTACGATGCCAATCAACAACAGCACGCGACCGAAGTTTTGCCGATTCACTTCAATAACGAAGGCGATGTTTCTGGTTCTATTCTGGATCCAAATTTAGTTCCCATCAACATTGGTCCTTCGCATCCGGCTATGCACGGAACTTTGCGTGTGATGGCCGAGCTCGATGGGGAAACAATCGTGCGGGCGAATTGTGATATCGGTTTCTTGCACCGTTGTTTTGAAAAGATGGCTGAAACTCATCCGTACAATCAAGTCATCCCATATACCGATCGTTTGAACTATTGTTCAGCGCCGATGAACAATGTTGGTTTTTGTAAAACAGTTGAAAAAATATTAGGTGTAGAAATTCCACCAAAGGCGCAAGCAATGCGCGTGATCTTGTGCGAACTTTCGCGCGTGATCGATCACATCATTGCCGTCGGCACGGGGGGCGTGGATTTAGGTGCATTGACTGGATTCTTCCACTTAATGACCTTCCGTGAAAAAGTTTATACTTTGTTTGAAAAACTTTGTGGTGCTCGTTTGACAGTTTCTCTGACTCGTATCGGAGGAATGGCGCAAGATGCCCCTGAAGGTTGGTTTGATGACGTTCTTCGTTTTTGCGACGAAATGTCAGATGCTGTTGCTGAAATCGATCGCTTGATGATCAGCAATAAAATCTTTATCAAGCGTACTAAGGATGTGGTTCCAGTTTCTGCACAAGATGCGATTTCTTGGGGTTACACTGGTCCACTACTTAGAGCTGCTGGCGTAAACTTAGATTTGCGCCGTGCGACTCCGTACTACGGTTACGATGCTTTGGATTTTGATATTCCAGTGGGCACAACCGGTGACATCTATGATCGTTATTTGGTTCGTATCGAAGAGATGCGCCAATCTTTGAAAATCATTCGTCAAGTTTGCAAAAATGTTCCGGGCGGTGATTACACCATTCGTGACAAAGGTATTGTGCTTCCAGAGAAAAAAGATGTTTACGGAAACATCGAAGGTCTGATGAATCATTTTATGTTGGTGATCAAAGGTCTGCGTCCTCCTGTGGGCGAAACTTATGATGCGACAGAAGCTGCCAATGGTGAATTGGGTTTCTATCTTGTGAGTGACGGATCTGCAAATCCATACCGTTTAAAAGTGCGTCCGCCATGCTTCTCGATCTATCAGTCTTTTCCAACCGTGGTAAAAGGCTGGATGCTCGCAGATGCCATTGCAACAATCGCAAGTATGAATTTGATCGCCGGTGAATTGGATCGGTAATGCCGTGAGGCACGAGGCTCGGGCCTTTGGTCCGAAGCTGGAGTGGGCAACGCCCACAGAGCGAAGGGCCAACTGGCCCGTAACTGAAGTTCGCCCCCTGGCGACAGAGTGAGGGGCCAACTGGCCCGTAACTGAAGTAACTGCCGCGAGGCACAGAGCAAAACGCGAAAGCGTGTAGCAGATATTAAGTGGAGCGCGAAAGCGCGGAACTGAAGTAACTTATAAGGATAAACAAACATGTTTAAACTATCTGAAGAAGGTTTAGCAGTCGTAAAAAAAGAACTCTCTCGTTATGAAGCGAAAGAGTCTGCGATTATTCCCAGTCTTTATGTGGCTCAGAAAGAGAACAAAGGTTGGATCAATGCAGATGTGATTCGTTGTTTGAGTCAGGCGATGGATATCCCTGAAAGTAAAATCAACGAAGTATTCAAATTTTACACGATGTTCAATCAACAACCAGTGGGTAAATACCATGTTCAAGTCTGCGCGAATATTTCTTGCGCCCTTGAGGGTGGGCGTGAGCTGGCAAGCCACATTTGCAATGAACTAAATGTAAAATTGGGCGATGTCAGCACCGATGGACGTTTCACTGTGAATCGTGTGGAATGTTTGGGCTCTTGCGGAACGGCGCCGATGATGCAAGTGAATGATAAGTATTTTGAAAAACTAACTCCAGATACAGCGATGAATCTTTTGCGAGGAATGAAGTAATGGCTGAAACAAAGTTACTCACTGAATTTTATCACTTAGACGAGTACCGTTCTTTAGCGGGCTACAAAAAAAATGGCGGCTATGAGCCCCTCGTGAAAGGTCTAAAAATGCAACCCCAAGCGATCATCGATGAAGTGAAAGCTTCCGGTCTTCGCGGTCGTGGCGGTGCGGGATTCCCGACCGGTATGAAATGGGGCTTCTTACCTAAAAACAATGAACCAAGATATCTTCTGTGCAACGCCGATGAGGGCGAGCCCGGAACTTTCAAAGATCGTATGATGATGGAGCGTGCTCCGCACCAATTGATCGAGGGCATGATCCTTTCAGGATTCGCAGTCGGTTCGAACAAAGGTTATATCTATGTTCGTGGTGAGTACGACTTCCCGATTCATTGCCTCGAAGTGGCTTTGAAAGAAGCCTATGATGCGGGCTTGTTAGGTAAAAACATTTTGGGTTCAGGTTTTAATTTTGACCTCGATGTTTACAAAGGTGCAGGCGCCTATATCTGCGGTGAAGAAACCGGAATGATCTCTTCTTTAGAGGGGCTAAAAGGCCAACCAAAATTGAAGCCTCCGTTCCCAGCGGTTCAAGGTTACCTTCGTAAACCAACTATAGTGAACAACGTTGAAACATTAGCAGCCGTTAAATACATCATCCGTGATGGTGCTGCCGCATATAAAAAATTCGGCACTGAAAAATCAGCAGGGACAAAATTATTCTCTCTTTCTGGCAACGTGATGAAACCAGGAAATTACGAAGTTCCACTCGGTTACCCTTTGATGGATTTGATCATGAAAGAGGGCGGCGGGATGAAGCCAGGTCGTCGTTTGAAAGCCTGCATTCCAGGCGGTTCATCGGCTCCAGTTTTGAACGCTGAAGAAGTAGGCAAAGCCAATATGGATTATGAATCCATCGCAGCGATTGGTTCGATGTTAGGTTCAGGCGCCGTGATTGTGATCGACGATTCTCAGTGCATGGTGGATATGCTGGGGGTATTGACTCACTTTTATCACCATGAATCTTGTGGTCAGTGCACGCCTTGTCGTGAGGGCACAGGCTGGTTGAATAAAGTTGTTCATTCAATTTTAGAGGGCCGCGGTCGTTTGCAAGATATCGATTTGCTAGTCAAAGTTGCTGATAATATGAAAGGTAAAAC
>JANNCH010000490.1:0-1677 GCA_031386315.1 Pseudobdellovibrionaceae bacterium | reverse complement strand
GTTGTACTTTCTCGCTTGCGACTTCACAAGATGGTGGCACAAGGTCCATCAGTTGGTTTGGTCAGGT
The DNA here is from genome assembly GCA_031386315.1 of Pseudobdellovibrionaceae bacterium. Lineage (GTDB taxonomy): Bacteria > Bdellovibrionota > Bdellovibrionia > Bdellovibrionales > Bdellovibrionaceae > JANNCH01. Next base: position 1,610 of record JANNCH010000490.1, on the reverse strand, counting down.
ACAAAAATCTTGGGCGATGTTTTTAGTGCAGTAGTTATTCAACAATAAAATGGTGCGGATAAAAGTGAATCAGTTTATATTCTGAAAATGAGCTCGCTTAATCCACATTATACATTTGAGTACTCGCAACCTAGTGAGTACCACTTTTCACATGATTCGGTTTTTTTAGCTCGGCGAGTTTTCGATTATTACCGCGAAATGAATTTAATGCCTGCGCGAGGACTTGATCTGTGTGCGGGCTGCGGAATTATCGGTCTGGATTTTCTATTTCATTGCCAGAGTGAGCTTGAGCGTAAGCCCCAGAGCTTTGATTTTTTAGAAGTTCAATCAGTTTATGCCAATCATTTCTCTGAAAATCTTCATAGATCCAAAATATTTAATACAAATATTCAATTTTTAAATGAAAATTATGATCTACTGCTAGGTGCTGATCGTGCACAAGCATATGATTTGATTCTTTGTAACCCACCATACTTTTATTTGGGACAAGGAAAGCTTTCGCCTTCAGAGTTTAAAAATCGCTGTCGTTTCTTTTTAGATTCAGATTTAAAAAACCTCATTGCTGCCATAGTGAATAGTCTAGCGCCAGGTGGTTCGGCATTTATTTTATTACGTGATCAGCTAGAACACGGGTGGAGCGCTAAGGAAGAAGTGCAAAATTTGCTTTCTGCAAGATTTAAAATGGAATCCTTAGATGATGTTCGCGGAACGGGGCTCATTAAAATATCACACTAATGAGCGTATGATACTCAAGTGGCCACTCTTGAAGAGGGGATCCGCAAAAGAGGTTGTCATTTGATGTACCGAAAGAAATGATGGCGGTGGCTCTTGTAGAGTCCGGTTATCAAAACTTGCCCGCTCGAGACGGAAAGCCCTGGGGTGCAGGAATTTGGATGTTCATTACCAATACGGCGAAAAACTACGGACTTAAAGTCAATTCAACAATTGATGAGCGATTAAATGTTGATAGAAAACCCGAGCTATTTAAAATAAGATTTTCAAAACCTTAGTGATGAATAAGACAGATCAACATGATACAAGCCAGGACCCAACCCATAATAAGAATAAAGCCAGCGAACCATTTTTTTGATGCTACGACATTTTGTTGTTTTAAATGTATAAAGTTGACTGTGGCAACTAGGTTAAAAATGAGCGGCAAAAGAATGACGCCAATCACGCTGAAAATAACGACACGTCGAAAATAATTTTTTTCAATGGGCATTTCGACTGTCTCATTAGTGGAGTGTGATGAAATCTTTTTTAAAAGTTCGCTGGCCTGAATATATTTTTCCTCATCAACTAAAATATCGATACTGATACTGTCGATGCCTGAAATAATCGATGAATACTCTTTGGCTTTTTGCAAAACTTCAAACGCAATGCCTGACTCATGTAGTGCATTGGTGATGGCATCAGCTTGCCAGGTTTGATTGACTTCAATTAATAGTTTCATTTCCATGAGAACCTCATGGTTTATTCTACCAGCTGTATTTTTATTAGCAATTCATTTGCTTGGCTAGAAAAGACCTGCGCAGATGGGTACCGTGCTAGAAGATTTTCTTCCAACATTCAGAATGACGTCTTTCACTTTGCTGAAAACGACCATAATT
>JANNCH010000473.1:0-1627 GCA_031386315.1 Pseudobdellovibrionaceae bacterium | reverse complement strand
GCTTGATTCCTGCTTCTTAGAGGCTAGTTTCGTTTCAGTGAAACCACCGAAACCAGAGCTTTCCTCCCCACAGGCTGACACGGTAGAACTTACCGCCTTATGCTTCAAGTTTATTGAAGCATTTAGATCTCTTTTCATAATCAAACCACATTGACATACAAAGGTTCTCTTGTCAAGTGGCATTTCATGCAATTGACCACAAGCAGAACACATTTTGGTACTTGGGAAGAATCTATCCACAATAACCACTTTAGCTCCAGTCATTTCAGCTTTATAAAGTAATTGTCGTTTAAATTCAAACCAACCCATATCAGAAATAGATCCCGCTAAGCAGTGGTTTTTGACCATACCACTTATATTCAGATCTTCAATACCAATTATACTGTAATTGGTAACCAACTTATTAGTGAGTTTATGTGTGGAATCTTTCCTTATATTAGCTATTTTGAAGTGTAACCTAGCTAGCTTGGTTTTCGCTTTAACCCAGTTATTACTTCCTTTTTGCTTCCTGGAAAGACTCTTACTTAAACGTCTAAGTTGCTTTAATCGCTTTTTGTAGGCTTTAGGCCCTACTATTTCTTCTCCTGTTGATAGTGTTGCTAACGTAGTTATACCAAGATCAACCCCTACGGGACCTTGATCTTCTTTCATTGAGAGTTTTTGTTCGGTCTCTACTGTTAAAGATACAAACCATTTATCGGCGGATCGGCTTACTACCGCTGATGTAACCCTGCCAGAGAACCTTAAAGGTTCTGCTAGTTTTACCCAACCTATTCTCGGTAACTTTACTTTATCATTAGTTATTTTAACGGCATTAGGCTTTTGTTTAGAAGTGCCAGCATCTGCTCTAAAACTATCGTGATGTCCTTTCTTTTTAAACTTAGGAAAACCGACCTTCTTACCCTTTTTACCTTTCTTTATGTTAGCAAAAGTATTTTTGTAAGCTTTGCCTAAATTTTCAATAGCAGATTGAGGTACAGTCTTACTAACATCATACATCCAAGGAAATTCTGTTCCTTTAATGGAATTTAGTTTCTTAGCTATAGTACCCTTAGTAGGTTTCTCCCCTGCCTCATACTGTCTTTTCCACTCAGCTAAAGACCAATTATAGGCAAAACGAGATACACCACAAGACTTTTTAAATAAAGTTTCCTGTTTATTATTAGGGTATAATCTAATCTTGTGAGCTAATATTGACATTTATAAAATAATAATTTTGCTATATCACTTCAAAGTATTGCTGTGTTACCTCAAGGAGATGTTGGTAGTCACCTTTACGAGCCTCATTGAGGAACTTCTGAAGGTCGTCTTGTGACCAATCGGCTCTCTTAGCGGCAGTTTGGCAACGGCTCAAAATCTGAAAGGCGTTCCCCTCCACATCTTTAATCTTGATTTTTGGCTTTGATTCAGCTGTTGGCATAAGTAATACTCACTAAAAATAAAGCTAAAGTAATATTTGTTATAGAGAGAACAGGATTATTACTCATTAAACCAAGTAATAAAGCTACTAGGGAAGTAAGGTAAGAATAGGCTCGCAGCAAAACTTACTGACCTAACTCCCAACGAATGAACCTTCGAATAACGATATTCTCTCCTACTTTAGAGCTTAAAGCTAGCCTAAGCTCTT
>JANNCH010000455.1:0-4305 GCA_031386315.1 Pseudobdellovibrionaceae bacterium | reverse complement strand
TTCAATGACAATGCTTGGCACCATGTTGTGGGTGTTTGGGACGGGACCGCTACAGTTGCGGTGTCCTCTACGCAATTTACTATCTATGTTGATGGAGCAAGCGTTGCAACATCAAATACAACGGTGGGGTCGACCACGGCGCCGGTAACGGGCTCAGGCAACACCAAGTTCGGTAGACACGATGCCTGGGGTGTGAATTACTCTGGTTCTTTAGATGAGGTGGCCATTTGGAATCGACCACTCAGTGCAACGGAAGTGCAGCAATTGTATCAACGCGGGGCTAATCGTATGAAATTTCAGATTCGTGCCTGCTCGAGCCCTAGTTGTGCTGATAACCCCACATGGTTGGGATACGATGGCTCCTCCGCAACCTTTTTTACGGAGCTGAACAATAACACACTTCCTTCCACTATGGCCGGAGCTGTCAAAACCACTCAACCGATTATGCTCTTCAGTGATTATGTCGCTTTGATTTTGGCGAATACACAGTGGTTACAGTATAAAATTACTTTTGAAAGTGACAGCACGACTCTTGTTCCTGGTGTTACGAGCGCCACAATTTCTTATTAATGTTCTATCGCCTTTGACTTAAGTTTCCGCGACAGAAGTGCTTAGGGTTGATTCTGATTGTGAATCTTGTAATATAGAGACTCTATGAACATTAAAAACCTGGGCCAAATTTCTAAGTCTGTGATTGAACTGCACAAAAATTTTATCTTAGATGAGGTGAATGATCATTGCCTAAGAATGGCGGTCATGGACGAAAAGACTTTTCCATGGCATTCGCATCCGGATTCAGATGAACTCTTCATAATTTTGGAAGGTAAACTTCTTATTGAGTTTAAAGATGAACCCACAGTTACTCTTGAGCCCGGCAGCTTTCATAAAGTTAATGCTGGAAAAATCCATCGTACAATTGCAATAGGACGAACCGTAAATCTTTGTTTTGAATCAACTTCCGCTGAAACAATTTTCTTCGGGTCTGAAGAGCCGATCGGTTAACCCTTATTTCCGACGTAGGATTTGACCTAGAACTCTCAATAAAACAGGATATGCGGTGTTGCAGAACTATTCCTTTGATGACCATAGGCCAAGCGTTTGAGAAGATTGTAGGTGGAGGCAAAAATGAGTGAACCAAAATTAGGATCGGCTATTCCTCAACTTCCAACCGGCGACATTGAAAAAACAGCGAATTATTTTTCCGAAAAATTAGGATTTGATATTGCCGGGAAATACAAAGAGCAGAATTTTTTGATCGTTAAACGTGGACCCGCTGAAATTCATTTCTGGCAAGCTCCTTCGGAAAAGGAAGCCAGAGATCTTGGAAGCGAGAGTAGTTGCTATATTCGCGTTGAAAATATTGAATCTCTTTTTGCCGAATTAAAGGAAAGAGGCGCAACATTTCGTTATGAGCTGACGAAACAGCCCTGGGGCATGCTTGAGATGCAGATTGATGATCCCTACATGAACGCGATTCGATTTGGCGAACCGATCAAGTAATACTAGATTCACGCGCGTGATGTGATCTAGAACTCTTAATAGGTGCCTTCTGGCTTATGGATGTGCGGTGTTACAGAACGCTTGAATGAATAGACAACTTCATCGCAGCAAAGCCTTAACCCTGCTTCAAATACTTAAATTGATTGTGTGCCTGACACAACACTTGCAGATTTGAAGTGTCATTTCCGCCGCCTTGGCTGACAGATATAATATGATCAATTTGTAAAAAGTGATCTTGCTCACACCCGGGATATTGACACTTGTAATTTGCTTTTTGCAGTAAATGATTTTTCACAGACAGTTTGATCTGCCGTGGATTTGTAGATTGTGAAGATAACTTCGAAGTTCGATTGTATTTTTCAAGTTCCTTGTCTACCAGTAAAGTAATTAAACTTTTCAAATCAATCACCTGATGAGACTTTAAAGCTTTCAATCTTTCCACGCGGTTAAACTCCTCTTCAGAAAATTCCAGCGTAATTCTTACAGTTGAGTTTTTGACGTAGCGCTTCGCAGGCCCTGGAGTTTTGCTTTCGTGGGGCCATTCTCTGGCAAGTATTTTATCAACTTCGCGAGTCGGCTTATTTTCCAGCTCAAGAATTAAATTTCTCTTTTCTGAAATACTTTTTGTATTTAGAACTTTATTTGCGCGAGCTAGAGTCGTTAAAGAGATACTACCGTTGTCTAACTTCTCTTTCACTTCCGGGAGCGCTTGGCAAATCTTCAACGCTGCTTTTCTTTGATAAGCTAGGGCTTCAGAATAATTTAAGCCTCGAACCAAGTATTCAAATAAGTTCGAATATCCCCAGCCTAAGTAAGATTTATTATCCTCGACCTGTTGAAGAAGGTTTAAAATTTTCGAAGTGATTCTGCGTTCAAATTTAACAAGCTTCAATAGTTTTTCATGAAGATAAATTTGGTCGTTTTGGGTATTCATGACTTACTCCCTTTAAGGAAATACTTTAGCATGGGTTTTTCACTACAAGATTTTTGTAAGCAACAAATCAAAACTTAAATATGATTTAAACGCTCTATAGACTGCATGAATAGATTCTAAAATAGAAATTAGAAAAAATTTAATTTCAATAAAATAAATTGAATACAGCGTAAGCTGGCAACGCAAATTTGCTGTCAAATAATAAAAATATTTTTCAAAAAAATAACGCAAGGACCAAGGCCAATGCATTCTGACTTTGAATGCATTTATAATGATTTCTTTGTTATACAGACTTCAAACCTCTACTTAAAATATAAAAAATTTTTACTTTGGTGGAAAAATTAAATATGGGCTAAAGGTATCGAAAAGTGTCCTGGATGTGCAGTGTGACAGAACCATTTGGTTCATGACTGAATTTCGATTGGTGCTATGCTTTCGAGATGTTTCGTCGATATGTGGTCAGAAAGATTAATGAGCAGATAAACTGCTATCAAGGCATTTTAATTACGCTAAATACGAAGATACACAACAAGAAACTGAACATAAATGATATGATTACGGCACAATCTATCTTCGACGAATTGAAAAAGCAGATGCCTATTCCTTTGCTCGATGAAGAAAAATTGAAGAAGACCGTCTCATGGCTAAGAGTGCATTCAAATGAATTCGACTATTGCGTTCGGCAGATGAATCGAACGACGATGGTCCTCAAAAGCATGGGCTACGATGTGCTAATCCTTGAGTCCAATAAACTCGAGTGCATCTTGTACGAGGACTCAGTTCAAGTTCTGACCGAAGCTGGCAGAAACGATTTTCGCGTACTGCCATCCTGAATAATGTCTCTGCTTTCGCAGGCAAACAATTGATGATAAGCTCATCGAATGATTCGCTATGCCGATATGTCTGACGCTATGAGAGTTGTAGTGAGTTGGGAGGGAGATCCCTCATCAGTTGTTCACATGGGCAATCATGGAAACTCAATATTTTCTTTCAACAATAAATTCGGCGAAATTCAAATTCTTCGATTCACTGATCCAGCATTCAGGTCGTTGAGTGAGTGCATTGCGGAATTGATGTTTGTGAATCAGCTTCATGCGGACTCGGTCCCGGTTGCAGCTGCGATCCCGCACCCTAACGGTGCCTTAGCTTTTGAAGTGAATTGTTCGCCAGGCCAGCTCATTTGCTCGTCGATTGAGTTTGCTCAAGGTCATGAGGTTTCTGAAGACTCTCCCTATTGGCGAGATGATTTCTTTCGCGAGTGGGGACGAAATCTTGCTCTTATACACGAGTCATCGGCGCGACTGAAACCATCACTTGCCGCTCCTGTGCGTTGGCAATGGAGTGACGAAATTCTGTTTCGGCAAGCAGATGAGCTTATTCCCAGGGATGATTTCAAATCTCGTGAAGAACTCGAAGAAATCTTGAGTGAATGTCAAAACCTAGGAAAGTCAGCAACCGAATTCGGACTCATTCATGCCGACCATGCGCCTCAAAACTTTAGATACAATGCCGAAGCAAATCGAATCACAGCCTTTGATTTCGGGAATTGCTGCTACCACTGGTATATTGCAGATATTGCTATCTCGCTTTCTACGGTCCGAAGAAAAGCGAATCGAAATGCTATTAAAAATAGCCTTCTTAAAGGATATTTGACAGTTCGTGCATTGCCGAAGGATTACGAAAAACTGATCGATCTTTTTATTCGCCTTCGAGTCGTTTACTTCTATCTTTCTCGATTACATATGTGGTCTGAGCACCGAACTCAGACGCAAGAGGCAGATATCGTCCTGTTTAGGGAACGCGTTCATTCAAAAGTTGGATGGGGTTCAGACTAGACCACTTGTTTCGCGCCCGCGACGTGATCCAGATGC
>JANNCH010000448.1:0-4654 GCA_031386315.1 Pseudobdellovibrionaceae bacterium | reverse complement strand
GATATTCATTGTTTTGGCGATAAAGCAACCCTTTCCGCAACGGCAACGGGTGGAATTGCGCCTTACAAATGGCAGTGGTCAAATGGACTTATCAACCAACAAATAAGCAATTTGGGCGCAGGGGATTATACCTTAAAAACCACTGATGCCAACGCAGAGGCCACCACATTGGTAAAGCTGATGCTACGCTTGCGGTAGATACGACGTGGACTTTTACAAAAGGCACAAAAACAGTTATTTTTACTTTGCGAAGAGGTAGCCATATATCTATTGTGCCTAAATATAGTCCAGAGCCAAAGATCATTTTTTTGCAAAACCCGTTTCATCTGTTAAACTAGATCTATGAAAGCTATAAATTCATTCAAAGCCCTTGTCTTCGTTCTTGCCTTAACTGCCGCTCCTACCTTGGTCGAGGCGCAAACCTCTTCAGAGGGAAAAGATTACCAAGAGGTCAGCTACGACGACCTACTGACCGAGCTAAGCTCTAAAAAAGCAGCCTTTAAAAAGCAAACACCAAGTCCATTGGACACTGTAAAAATCCATGCAGGGCTGGGCTATGTGAACTCGTTTTCAAATTTTCGTGTTAATAATGAAAATATGAGTCGCTACCAAAATGGCATGCAACTTTCATTGGGAATTGATCTGTTTTCACCGGATTGGTTTTCAGAAGGTGTGTTTCGCAATTATGGTGTCACCACTGACGGTAGCGAAGACATCTCTCTAAAAGAATTTGATCTGCGTTTGGGTTTTAAAAATCCAATCCGCTCGATTTGGAGTTATTCGTTGGCGACAGGTTTGGCCAATCGTTTTCTCAAAATCACTGACTCTAGCCGTGGAATTTCTACCGATGATACCACCCCTTCTATGATGATGTCCGGTGGCTTTTATGCCAACCCGACTAAAAACATTTCGTTTGGAATCGAGCTGAATGCACGCACTCCATTTGTGAGCAGCACGGCTGATAAAAATTCCTATGACTTTGCTTTGCGAATAACGACGTCACTGTAAAATGTTTGCGTTCGTAGCGGTTCTTTTTTTTATCCTATGTGTAGCCATTTTCTCAAATACCCAGAGAAAAAACCGCAAGTTTTATTACGAGCTCACGCCCAATTGCTTGCTGACCCGTTGGCCAATTTTATTTGTTAGTGGTCGTCGCAGCCTTTTCTATTTCAGTAAATACTGGAATGTTTTTCCAGAATTTCTGACTGAACATGGCTATGATGTCTATTCTTTGAATCTGCCTTGGGATGGCCCCAGCCGCCTAGAAAAAATGCGCGAAATATTAAAAACCCATGCCGAACAAAGTCGACGCTACCATCTTGTCATGGACCCCATGACAAAGACTGAATTTGCCGATCTTTGGAGCCTCCATTTATCCTGTGTCGTGAGCATCACCGAAGTCAAAGAAAGCATGAGTGCTCGCTCCCCCCTCGGCATCTGGAATTCCGTTAGTTATGCACTTCATCGTCTCAAGCTCGGCCTCGCAAAAGCACCTAGTCCCCACAGCCTAGGCATATCAGCCAAGGCCTCGCTTAAGAATGCAGAATTACTTTTACAACGAGTATCCCAATTGGCCGAAGAGGACATCCAAGCCGATTGATTACAAAAGTCATTGATCCTATTCAATGCCCTGAAGAATTTCTTGCCAGTTTTTATTAAGCATGATGTCATAGTTCTATGTCAGACATCCGAGACGTTACACCGCAGAAGCAAGTTAAAGACACCGTTCAGTTTATTCTGAATTATCTTCGCCACCCTATTCGCGAGATTTCAAGACTTCCCGAATGGCATTGGCCCGTACTTTTTATTGTCACCGTTGCAGTCTCAATCATTTCAGGAGTTCTGGCAGGGCTCATCCCACCGAATTTTTATAAAATTGCTGCGGGCGTGATTCTATCACCCATCGTAGGCCTTGTTATGACCTGCGTAATGTCGATTTTCTTCTACTACTATTTTCAAGTTTTCGAAAACAGAACGTGTTCGCTACGTAAGCTTTATACTTTGGTTTTATTTGCCAACATTCCCTTTTATATTTTTCAAACCATCGCAGGACTTATCTGGATCATCACTCCGGTGGCCTTTGCTTTTGCCGCAATGATTATGATTGTTGGACTGGTTGAAAACTTTCAACTAGAAAAAAAGCGCGCGATTCGTCTAGTGGGATCTATCTTAGCATTGGTAGTAGTCGTATGGGCCTGGAACCGCATCGACATCGGTCACTTCGGCAGCAACAGCAGCCTGATTTCGTCTGATAATTAGATTATTAAGTCAGGTTTTAAAACCTAAGCTCTGCCGGTAGAGCCAAAGCCGCCGGCACCGCGCTCGGTGTCTGAAAGTTCTTTTACCAGTTCAAATTGCGCTTGAATCACCGGAGCAATCACAAACTGCGCGCAACGCTCTTGATCGTTGATGGTAATCACTTCACTGCCAAGATTGATCAAGATGACCTTCACCTCACCGCGATAATCCGCATCGATGGTCCCTGGAGTATTCACAATCGATAGCCCCTGTTTAGCGGCAAGGCCGCTGCGTGGGCGCGATTGGATCTCGTAACCAAGTGGGATCTCAAAACTTAAACCGGTGGGCACCATGGCGCGCTCACCGGGCTTTAAAGTCAAAGCCGTTGTTAGTTGCGCACGCACATCAAAACCACTGGCACCTTGGGATTGGTACTGCGGAAGCTCACCTTTGAAGTTCTCTAAAGTTTTGATTTTAACTAAAAGTTTTTGCATGGCTATTCTCCGAGTGTTTTGAACCATTTGTTCAGTTCACTGACATCAGGGCCCATTAAGACACCCGATACATTTTCAAATTTAAAACGATTTTCAATATATTCATTCACCGAATCCACCGACACACGGCTGATCTCTTCAATAACGGAATCAATCGGACGGTAATTTTCAAAGACCATTTCGTTCACGCCCACAGAAGACATACGATTTTCAATATCGTCTGAGCCTAGCAAGATACTGCCACTGACTTGAGTCTTAGACATTTCGACTTCTTGTTTGCTGACACCTTTGGCTTTGAGCTTCTTTAATTCTTTAAAAATAATATTACCGACGTTCTCAACATTTTTACGCTCGGTCCCGGCATAAATATAGATCATACCGGAATCGACAAAGGTATTGAGCGAGCTATAGATAGAATAAACCAAACCTTTTTTCTCGCGCACGCTTTGGTAAAGACGAGATGTCATGCCGCCACCCAGTAAGGTGTTCACGACATAGGCTTCAAAACGATATTTATCACGAAAGCTAGCCGTTGGAAAACCCATCAACATATGGACTTGTTCTGCCTGCTTATCGACGGTGTGACGCACTTTTTTCCAACGCGGGGGCAAACGATTGGCTTGAATACGGCTCTTCTTTTTTCCAGAAAGTCGTTTTTCAACACCTTCCAAAAGTTCCTGATGATCCACACAGCCCGCAGCACTCACAATAATGTTTTTACCTGTGTAATGGCACTTATAATAGTCATTCACTTTTGTTTGAGTCATTTCAGCAATGGACTTTGGTGTTCCTAAAATCGGCTTCGCCAATGGATGTGTTCCATAAACCTTATCAAAGAACACATCATAGATAAGCTCTTCGTGGTTATCATCAGACATGGCAATCTCTTGTAAGATCACACCTTTTTCTAAATTAAATTCTTTTTTAGTCAGATGCATATTCGATACAAGATCGGTCAAGACATCTAAGGCACTTTCCCAATGATCTTTCAGCACAAGCGCGTGATAGCAAGTGTACTCACGAGTTGTATAAGCGTTGAGCTCTCCACCGAGAATTTCCATGGCCTTTGAAATTTGATAGGCATTGCGGGTTTTGGTGCCCTTAAAAACTAAGTGCTCAAGAAAATGTGAAATTCCTGCTTCATCATTTTTTTCATCTCGAGTTCCAGTTAACACCCAAATGCCGATGGAGACCGCACGGGATGAAGGATGAAGTTCACTGACAACACGAATACCATTTTTGAGTTCGGATTTTTTGAAGTTTTGCACGATTCCTCGGTTTTAAGAATTCAATACAGCAGTGATTGGTATAATTCGGTAGTGCAGCCGTCCATATGCACGCCTTTCTGATGGCCATCGTGGCCATCAGACCACAATACACCTTTTTCAAGGCTCCTAACTAAAAAAGAGTCCTGAGAGAGTACTCTCAGGACTGCCGTTTGAGCCGCAAAGCTATGCTTAGAAGATGCCGTCACTCGAAAACGGAGTCGTAATCAACCCTGTTCCAAGCTCAGCGTCCCCCCGGCCCTAACTACTGTTGTAACAGCGCTTTGCGAGAAAGCTTGATGCGACCAGCGCGGTCAACCTCAAGGACTTTTACGTCGATAGTGTCGCCTTCAGACAATACATCCGTCACTTGACGAATACGCTCGTTAGCGATTTCAGAGATATGTAGCAAACCTTGCGTGTTCGGGAAGATTTCAACGAAAGCACCGAACTCAGCGATTTTGACAACTTTACCTTTGTAGGTTTTGCCCACTTCAGCTTCAGCGCAAATATCGTTGATCATCGCAATGGCTTTTTTAGTTGCTTCAGGATCAGCAGATGCGATGCGGATTGTTCCGTCATCTTCGATCTCGATCTTAACGCCTGTCGCTTCAGTGATTCCACGAATCACTTTACCGCCAGAACCGATCACTTCGC
>JANNCH010000411.1:0-5566 GCA_031386315.1 Pseudobdellovibrionaceae bacterium | reverse complement strand
GCTGTTCGCTAATTAAAGTGGTACGCGAGCTGGGTTCAGAACGTCGTGAGACAGTTTGGTCCTTATCTTCTGTGGGCGTATGAGATTTGAGTAGACTTGTCCTTAGTACGAGAGGACCGGGATGAACGAACCTCTGGTGTTTCTGTTGTCGCGCCAGCGGCAACGCAGAGTAGCTATGTTCGGAATAGATAACCGCTGAAAGCATCTAAGCGGGAAGCTAACTACAAGATTATATCTCACTGGGGCTTCGGCCCCCTAAAGACTCCTCGGAGACTACGAGGTTGATAGGCGAAAGGTGTAAGTACTGCGAAGTATTCAGCTGATTCGTACTAATAGGTCGTGAGGCTTTTTTAAAAATATTTTTTGTTAATAATATTTATATTATTAATTTTGTTAAATTCTGGAACTAATACTTACTAAAAATCAGTTAAAACAATCATTCAAATTTTAAATTACTTACATTTTAAGAACTTGCTGGTGTTTTTAGCAGCGGGGCCACACCTGATCCCATTCCGAACTCAGAAGTTAAGCCCGCTTGCGGCGATGGTATTGCACAGGTGACTGTGTGGGAGAGTAGCACGATGCCAGCTCTAATTTTAAGCCCGATTAGGAAACTAATCGGGCTTTTTTTTGTTCAATTTTTTGAAGTAGTAACTTCTGCCTATTTCGAAAACCTTATTTCTTGTTTTTATATCTAGTAAACTAATTTGAAGAATAAAACCTGGATTTTTATCGTCTGGTAAATCAATGACTTCAATTTCTGCTTCGTAGGTTAGATCAGTGGCTGGCTTGTCTTTTATATCTCTGTGCGTGGTTTTTAGGTGTGGTCTTTCATCTCCCATTAGGGACGCAGTTACAGGTGAATTCATTTTATAGGTGGTTTTTAATATATGCTTCCATTCAGGTGGAAGGGCATTTTCTTTTTCTAATTGTTCGAAGTCACTTTGAATGAGAAGTGAAATTCGTTTTGCTGGAGTGCCTGTGGACCAATCAATCTCATCTGAATATTGTTCGTAGGCCAAGTAGGCAATGCCCATGGCAGCAATGAAAATAATTAGTCCTAAGATACGAGTTAGCATATTACCTCATAATTAGACCCGAGCAAAAATAGCAGTGCATCCTTGTAGGGTGGTTCTATTTATTATCGTCTTCTGTATTCAGAGGCTCAAAGAGTTTTAAGACGAGGGCTAGGTAATAGGGCACTTTTAAACCAAATAGGGCACTTAAAATGTACTCCTATTATTCTCTAAGTGCTTGTATATGCTGATTTATATTAGGTTTTATTGTTTCAGTGTCGAACAGTTATACACTTTTGCAGTTGCATACGGCACCTTCGTGAATTGAAAAAAGTCAGTTTTTACGTATGCTTATGTATGTTTTGAAATTGTGGCATTAGCTTTGGATGTACTGATGTCAGAGAGGTGTCACATGAACTCACTATTGAAATTATCAGCGCTGTCTTTTACCGTAGGTCTTTACGTGGGTTGCTCCCAGGTTAAGTTTGGTTTAGACGAGAGTAAGTGTGAGCAAATTGGACAAACCTGTGTAGTGCAAAATGGAAAACTTCATTTTGATAATGCTGTCAGTGTTGGAGGCGGCAAAGTCGATATCCTTATTGTCGATGATAACTCTGCATCAATGTCTTTTGAACAGAAAAACTTGGCAAATCGATTCGCTGGTTTTGTTAGTCAGCTAGAAAATGTATCTGCCGATTATCGAATTGGTATTACAACTACCGATATTTCAAGCGGTGCGTCAGGTGTATCTGGGAATTCTGCACGGGCTATCAACGGCATTGGTGCCTTTCAAGATGGTAAATTGATCGCATTTGGTGCTGGAGTTCCATATTTGACATCTTCATCGGCCGGCAGTCAGTCTGCCCGCGTTACTTTGTTTAACAATACTATCGTTCGTCCAGAGACTGCTCAATGTGAACAATTTATAGCTTCCTGGATTGCGGCAGGTAAGTCGACGTCGAGTTCGGCATATACATCAGCCTATTTAACTAATTGCCCATCTGGCGATGAACGTGGAATTTTTGCTGCGAACTTAACTGTTAAAAACAATCCGAGCGATTTCATTCGCGCAGATGCTAATTTAGCAATTATATTTTTAAGCGATGAAGATGTTCGTAGTGGACTCTACTCTTCAACAACAGGATATCCTCTTGCTGGTGATGATCAGCCAAACTCTTTGATTACAAATGTTCGTGCTAAGTATGGAAATGACAAAAATATTCGTGTGCACTCTATCGTTGTTAAAGACAACGCCTGTTTGTCGGCACAAAGTAATCAAAAACTTGGTTCTCCGGAAGTCGCTGCTACAGCTGGTTTTGTGAGTGGCAGTTTAGGTAGTGCATATTTAACTTTTCCAATCAATGGATGGGGACAATCCATTGATATATGTTCATTAAACTATCCATCAAGTTTGGGATCTATTTCGACAAGTATTATTGATCAAATTAACAGTGCGCAAGTTGCATGTGAAAATCCAATTGATCTTCAGGTCACATTGACGCCGAGCAATTCATCAATCACATGGTCTGTTGATGGCAAGAATGTTCGCTTCAATCAACAGCTTCCTTTAGGAACAACTGCTAGACTTGTTTACGACTGCACAGCAATTTAATATACTTGAATTTCCAGGATTCCTTTGCTCAAAATATAAATCTGAAAACCTTACTTAAATCTAGCTGTGCACATTTTTTCGGCAGCTAAATTCAAGTAAGGTTTTTTATTTGGGGGTAGCAAAATAAAAAATATAAAAGTACGGACTTAAGCTTCACATTCTGTTTTATGTCGTAATACTGCAGTGGAAAAAATGTATCAAATTAGAACATCTCAATATGAGAGACATCCTTTTAATAAGCGGTGTGCCTTTGAAAATTATTTATGGCGAAAGAACTTTAGTCTTACTCTCTAATTCCGATATTTTGATATATGGGTATGCTAGATAGATATAAAAAAACTAAGGGCGGCTTTGGACAATTGCTTCAACTAATTGAGACTTCTCCTCAGAAGAAGAGAGAGCAATTTCTTGCGCTGATTGCCGAAGAGAACACAATATGGGAAGAGCATCTGAGAAAGAGGCTTTTGTCAGTTGAAAAAATATTCAGTTGGGACCAGCAAGTGTTGTCTGAAATTTTGTCAAGATTGCAGCCGCTCACATTGGCTGTAGCGTTGTTTGGAAACCCTTCTGAAGACACTGAAAAGTTGTTAGCTTGTTTGCCCCCTATCACTAAAAGAAAAATCACTGATATGATTGCTGATTCAAGTCCAAGTACCGCTGAAAAAGCGACTTGTATGATGAAAATTATCAGCGAAGTTCGTGGGTATATTTCTCAAGGTATTGTCAAATTAGAGAAAATAGATCCTGAACTTTACATTCCCGAAAATTTTGAAGATATGCTGGCAAGTATGTCGGCTGGTTTTTCTGCGGATGTCATTGTGATCAAGTGTGGTAATTCCCCTGACTTTGATCAAAACAAAAAGCCAGACGCTTTTGGGAAACCCATTGCTTCTACAGAAGTCGTTGCAAGCACTCCGGACTTAGATTTGTTGAAAAGAAAAATGAATCAACTGATAGCTGAGGTTAACTCGCTAAAGAATGAAAATTCGCAGCTAAAAGATAAACTCGCGCAAATAAAAAAAATAGCGTAGAGAAATTATGCTGAAATCGGTCATGTAGCTGGGGTGTTGCTTTCGCCAAGGACTATGGATCTTCATTTCTCAATAAAAATACTGAGAATTTTTTGATTTGAATGATATCAACCATCTTACTCTTGAAAACTTCATTTGTAAAATTCAGAATTTAGTCTGGTGAGTTCATTTATTCGAATAAATCCATTATCGGATATTTGCCATCAAGCTGTGGTCTGGCGAATACTGACTTATGGATAGCTACAACTTATAATTTTAGAGGAATATGTTTCTGATCAGGAACAGTTCGGTAGGGTTGCGAGTGCTCGGCAATAGAACAATCAAATCTAACTTAAAACACATCTATTCGACAGAAATGATATCGTACTCAATCGTTGTTCCGCCGACTTCAACCAGGGCTGTGTCATCAATCTTCAGACCAATCAATGCTTCTCCTAAAGGTGAACTTGGGGTTACGACTTGCACAGTTTGTCCATCCACTTTTAGGTTCATGCCACCACCTTTTGACATAACAAAAACGAGTAGCTTCTTGTTATGCTGTTCAAGTCTGACAAGTGCAGTTGATGCAATGGCATCATTTGCCGTGAACTTTTTAATATCCAAATATTTATAAAGTGCCAATAACTCTTCAATATCACCAGCACGTTTCGCTTGTGCGCCTGCAATATAAGAGGCCTCAAGAGCTCTTGTATCGTACTCATTTTCAGGTTTGCTTTCTTCATTTGTTGCTGCTTCATGGGCTATTAAGGCAGCTTCTTTGAGGATAGAGAGGTCTTTTTCTAGCTGGAGGCGGATCGCTTCAATAATTTTTGATTTATCCATGGACCCATATTGCTGATAATTTCTAGCAAATGCAAAGAATGAATCCTTATATGAAAAATCCTGTACAATCTTTAATTTCTTAAAAAAAGGAAATGGGCTTAGGATGTTAATAAAAAACAGTGTAATTGGGTGCTTGTTTTGATGAGAGAGTGCTTGCAGATGCTCAGCGAAGCCAGCGCTTTTGAAAAAGCACAGAAATTGTTCTAGATAGTGGTGTGTTGATGGGGTTTCCCAAAAGCATTTGATCCGAATAACTCAGTGTTCCGTCCCAATTGCTTGGCAGCATATAGCTCATATTCTAAAAACCAGAGACATATCGCTGAACACTTGCGCGGGATGAAATTGTGCCGCCATTGCCTGGTTTTGCAGTGCCAGAGAGTTGTTCATTGTTGATAAGCTTGTCGAGTGAGTGATGCAGTTCGGTGCTCGCATTGGTGTCCTATTTTAACCAAGATTTTGTCAGCACTGTCTTGATACCCATTGCCCAGAAGCCACGGCCTCGACTGTCTAAGCCATCCACCGCGTCCATTTCGTAAATGGATCGTCCGGCGGGGAAAGTAAGGCTCATAAAACCGAAACCATGGGGGCGCTACGGATTGTAATCCCAGTCAGGCAGATACTCATAACCTAAGATGATTGCTGTGTAGCCCAAGCCAGTTGACTTGGATGATTGCGATTCTGCTTTTTCACGTGTCTGTATAGGTAGCGAAAAACCTGCTTGATAGCGACCTGAAGTTTCTAAATGTTCTTGATACAAAAACAGAAGGGCATTTTATCGCTCATATCGTCGTGCCAAATAACGAGACTGTGCAAAACTTAAAATTAGACCTATGGATGAATATGGGCGGCCATGGCCATGGCTCTGCAACGGTTGATATTACAATTTTAGAAGAAGCTAAACATTTTGAAATTAAAAATGCATGGTTTGTCATGAAAGGAACCTGGCTTGCAAGAATTGACTTCGATTTGAATGACGAACACTATCATATCGAGATACCAGTAAATATCTCTCAGTAGCTGCTTTATTAGAAGGGTGACATATGGAAAATTTTCGTTCACTGCGCGGACTCGCCGAAATCGCG
The DNA here is from genome assembly GCA_031386315.1 of Pseudobdellovibrionaceae bacterium. Classification (GTDB taxonomy): domain Bacteria; phylum Bdellovibrionota; class Bdellovibrionia; order Bdellovibrionales; family Bdellovibrionaceae; genus JANNCH01. Next base: position 3 of record JANNCH010000411.1, on the reverse strand, counting down.
CTC
>JANNCH010000390.1:0-7976 GCA_031386315.1 Pseudobdellovibrionaceae bacterium | reverse complement strand
TCAAATCCATATCGATCACATTTTCCATCGCGCCCGTTGCTTGTCCTACTGCGATGATTTTATCCTGTGGCTCTACTTGGCTTGATTTTGCAGCGGCTCCACCAGGGACAAGCTGTTCAACAACTGTGAAACCATCTTGTGACGAAAGTGTCGCGCCAATGCCTTCAAGAGAAAGCTTCATACGAATTTCAAAATCCTCTAAAGCATCACGCGAAAAGAAACTAGAATGTGGATCCAATGCCAAAGCAAAAGTATCTAGGTATCCAGAATACAAATCATCTTGGGTAGTTTCTTGTGTTCTTTTAACTGCACGCTCGTAATTTTTCACAACGTTCTTTTTGGCTTCATCAATCTTCATATCTGTCGCTAAATAGTTAGCAATTTGGAAATGAAGATATTTTTTCAAGAAGTCATTGGCGTCGGCAGTGTCTTTTGCCCAGCTCTTTTTATCTGGATCGTATACGAACTCAGTCTTGTCATCGAACTTATAGTCTTTACCCAAAAAAGTTTTTGCAAAATCAGCGCGGTCTTTTACTCGTTGTAAAAGAAGCTTTTGAATATCATCTAAGAAAGTACAATCTTTCTTCTCTGTTTTTTCAAAAACATTGGCCATGAGTTTGTTGATTTGATCAACATCTGCCTGCACTAAATAAATTTTCGATGGATCGACTCTTTTCAAATATTGCTTATTCATATGCTCAGTGAGTTCACTGTCACGCTTAGAATACTTCACGTGATTTGCAAGAAATCCCGCTTCGATCACGCTCAGATAACGGCACTCAAGGCCTTCTTTTAACTGAGCAGATGCAAAAGACGCTGTAAAAAGAACCGCAGAAGAGAAAAGTACTGACTTGGCAAAACTCATGATGGCCTTCCTTGAATTCTATCTAGGATAGCAAATATTCAGGCTCTGGCATTCAATTAATGGTGGGCGTACTAAATTAGGACCTGAGGCATTGCATTAGGACTATTGTCGGTTACCGAATAAAGACAGCTGAGGAATTCCAACAGCATCGTTGGCGGTGACAATGGTAGAGCCTGTGCTGCCGTGACGCACTTCGTGTTTAACGAAGCTACCGTTTTGAGTCTCAATCATAAAAAAAGACATTTCTGGATACTTTGCTTTAAGGCGCGTCATTTCTTCGAATATCAATTGGATATTTTTAGGGTCATCATCCGACATCCCAAAGCGATGGTGACCATTGTAACCATATGTAGCAACGGCCTGCTCGACACTGGCACGGATGGCCCCTTGCTTCAGTTCAGCGATCGACTGCGTCAGTTGTTCATCACCAAGTAATAGTCGAGTGGGTTTATGACTGACTGGAAAAATACTTAAGTAGTTAGGCTCAAGAGGTAAAACCTTATGATTCACAAATTGTCGGATTCCGGCTTTGATCGTGTCTGGATTGTGCCCGCGGGCTGTAATGACAGATACTGGACGTTGATTGAAAGTCGCGTGGTAAAAGCACTCCCACGAAGGTCCCTTCCATTGAAAATCAGGAAACCCTAAAACTTCAGCAATATCCTTCACAAAAAATTGCGTTTTTCCACTCAGTTTCTCAACCTCGTTAATATCAATGTCACGAAAGTTACGAAAAGTTCCGTGGACATCATCAAAGTTAAGATCGTATTGAGCGTAGATACCCGAGGTTCCGATGCTATTATGGTATTGGGCAAAATCACCGCTCGAAATTGGAAGTTCATGGCGAGTCTCTTTATGAAAAAGAATCAAGGGCGTCGTTAAAAAAGCAATGTTGTCATCAAAATCAAAAAAATAAAAGCTGCGACCACCCAAATGGTGATTGCGATCCTGTTCTTTCGTTCTTTGTATGCCCAGCTCTAGCTGGCCTTTGATTTTAATGTCCGACATGGGTGGCAGAGTACCACACAAAGCCTCTTAGTTACTAGGAGCGACTAGAAGGCCCACTTCAAATGAATGTTAGGTTTTACTTCTTTTTACGAGTGACTACTTTTTTAACACCCAAAACCTGAGCTTTTGCGGCTGCTGATTTGGCTTGCTTCAAAGGCTTAGCCGTTTCTTTGCGTTCGGCCTTTGTTTTCGCTGCTTTGGGCGCCTCTTTTTCAGTTTCGCTCTTAACGGCAGCTGGGGCCTTCTTAGCCTTGGTACTGGTTTTTTTCGCAGCCGGCTTGCCCTTGGCTTTGCCTCCACCCTTGTCGTTGATCAATTGGATCGCGACCTCGGCAGTGATTGTATCGACGGTTCCACCCTCTGGTAAAGAAGCATTGGTTTTACCGCATTTGATATAAACACCATAGGGTCCACTGAGAACCTGAATGGGTTCTTGGCTCACAGGATGTAATCCCAACTCTTTCAACGGAGCCGCTTTGCCGCGCCCTTTTTTAGGTTGGCTCAACATTTCGATGGCGCGCTCAAGGGTCATGGTTAATACACTTTCACCCTTTGTGATCGAGCGATAATCCCCGTCACAAACAACAAATGGACCGAATCTGCCAAGACCAGCTTTGATATCTTTGCCGGTACCAGGATGTGGTCCTAAAGTTTTTGGTAATTTTAATAGTTCAATGGCAATTTCTAAATTCACATCTTCAGGTTGCACACCCGGTGGTAACGATGATCTTTTCGGTTTATCATCATCTGGGGAAACATCACCCATTTGCACATAAGGTCCGAAGCGACCATTCAAAACATAAATTGGTAAATCCGTCACAGGGTCTTTACCAAGCGCATCAGCACCGTTGATTTTCTGATCAATTAATTTTTCAGCAACCTCAGGAGTAATATCTGCCGGAGATTCACTCTCTGGCAATGAAGCACTGACATCTTCACCATCACGTTGTGTTGTCACATAGGCACCATAACGTCCAACGTGAAAAGTATAATTATCCATACCTTCAATCTTAATGGTTCGCGCTTCAGAAGGTTCAATTTTTTCGCCTTGGTTTTCAACCTGCGCCTTTAAACCTTTTGGACCTTTATAGATTGATCCTAAATAGGATTCCCAATCAAGTTCACCTTCGGCGATATTATCCAAAGACAATTCCATCTCAGAAGTAAAACCCAAATCCACATACTGCGGCAAATAACTAGAAAGTAACTTAGATACAATCATTGCGGTGAATGTCGGAATCAAAGCTGTGCCCTGTCTTTTCACATAGCCACGGTCAATGATAGTACCGATAACAGATGCGTAGGTCGATGGACGGCCGATGCCTTCTTTTTCCATGGTTTGCACAAGACTTGCCTCTGTGTAACGAGCTGGCGGTTTTGTTTCATGGGATGTGGCATCTACTTTGGCGCACTTAAGACTATCTTTCGATTTTAAAGCCGGCAAACGCACTTCACGCTCAGCTAAATCCGCTTCTGGATCATCGCTACCTTCAACATAGGCACGTAAAAAGCCGGCAAATTCAATGGTCATTCCAGAGGCGCCAAAAACTGCATCCCCCACTTGAATTTTTGCAGAGACTTGCTTTTGACGAGCATCCACCATTTGGCTGGCTACCGTTCTTTTCCAAATTAAGTCGTATAATTTAAATTGTGGACCCGTCAGACCTGTTTCATCTGGATCAATAAACTGATTTCCGGCAGGGCGAATCGCCTCATGGGCCTCTTGTGCGCCTTTTACTTTTTTAGCAGCATAGCTGCGTGGCTGATCGGATAAATATTCTTTGCCGTACTTTGATTGAATACAACTGCGTGCAGCACCCAAAGCCTCGGTCGACAAGAATGTCGAATCCGTTCTCATGTAAGTGATAAAACCCTGTTCGTAAAGTTTTTGTGCCACTTGCATTGCTTCACGAGAACTTAAACCTAATTTACGATTGGCTTCCTGTTGCAAAGTTGAAGTGATAAATGGAGCTGCCGGTTTGCGAAACGTAGGTTTTTCTTCCACATCCGAGACATTCCACGAAGATGTTTTTAATTTTTCAGAAAGTTCTTTCGCTTTCTTTTCATCAAGAATTAAAACATCTTTGCCAGCATTCAACTGTCCCGTGGTTCCATCAAAATCTTTACCCGTCGCCACACGCTGGTTTTGCCAAGTTTGCAAACGACTCTCGAAGTTCACACCATCTTTGCTGAGCTCAGCCAACAGACCCCAATAAGAGGCACGTTTAAAGCGAATGCGCTCGTGTTCACGGTCAACGACCATACGAACCGCCACGGATTGAACACGTCCTGCAGAAAGACCGTAGGCTACTTTTTTCCAAAGCAATGGTGAAATCGTATAACCCACCAAACGATCAAGTACACGACGGGCCTCTTGGGCACGAACTAAGTTCAAATCAATTTCACGTGTATCAGCTAGGGCTTTTTGAATCGCTTCTTTCGTGATCTCATGAAACACCATTCGCTTCACGGGAACTTTTGGTTTCAAAATCTCAAGTAAATGCCAACTAATGCTTTCGCCTTCGCGGTCTTCGTCCGTCGCGAGAAAGAGTTCATCGGCCTCTTCAAGTTTGTCTTTGAGATTTTTAACGACTTTGAGTTTATCTTTTGGAATGCAATACAAGGGCTCGAAGTGTTTATCGACGTTCACGCCCAACTGCGCCCATTTTTCTTTTTTCACTTTTTCAGGAATGTCTTTCGCAGACTGTGGCAAATCGCGTACATGACCCATGCAAGATTCGACGATATAATCTCGTCCTAAAAACTTACGGATGGTCTTTGCCTTTGTTGGGGACTCAACAATCACAAGTTTTACGCCTGTGGTGAGTCTTCCTGATGTAGAGCCTTCTGATTTCTTCGCCATGCTGCTGCCCCTATATATATAGACAAAACATGATTGCTAAAAGACTTTGGCGCAAGTCTAATTTATGACTTTGCGTATCAACCCAGACCAAGAATTAGACATATCGGGTTCTCAATGCTGCACTGAAAGTCATGAAAAACATCTCCGAATTCAATCACAAGATTCAATTTTTGCTCACCGATATCGACGACACCATCACCGACGAAGGTCAGCTTGAGGCCCCTGCTTACGAAGCGCTTTGGAGTTTACATCGAGCTGGTATCAAAGTCATACCCGTGACGGGTCGTCCAGCAGGTTGGTGTGAGATGATCGCAAGAATGTGGCCAGTGGCTGGCATTGTCGGTGAAAATGGCGGATTCTATTTTCGCTATCACAATCGCAAAATGCAGCGCGAATTTTTCTTTGATGAAAAAATCCAAACAGAGAACCGAGCAAAACTCAAAAAACTAGAAGCCGAAATTTTAAGCAAAGTTCCGGGCTGTGATTTAGCTAGTGATCAGTTTTGCAGACTTATGGATTTGGCCATCGATTTCTGCGAAGACGTGCCTGCTCTTCCGCGCGAGCAGGTGCAAAAGATCGTCAGCATATTCCAATCCCACGGAGCCCAAGCCAAAGTAAGCTCGATCCATGTGAACGGATGGTTTGGCAGCTATGACAAACTCACCATGTCTTTGCATCTATTGAAAAAAGAATTTGGCATCGAGGCCGAGCAAGCCAAAAAAGTTTGTGGCTTTTCAGGCGACTCACCCAATGATGAACCTATGTTTGCTTACTTCCCCAATAGCTTTGCCGTGGCAAACATTCAAAATTTTCTTGATCAAATAAAAGACAAGCCCGCCTATGTTGCAAACAAAAAAGGCGGACATGGCTTTGTTGAAATTGCGAAAGCTATACTAAGAAACTAACGTCTATGTGGCGGGCCAAAAGGTTTTGATTTTTGCTTCACACCAGCAGGTCGAAGCGCGTAATGAATCAAAGTGCCTTTGCGATTTTCATAGCTACTTAAATCCTGCGCACGCACGGATTCAAGAAAATCTCGCAGTTGTTCATTCGTCATGGGGCGACCATGGGAAGCAATATAGTTTTTATCTTCCTGTTCAACACGCTCAAGCAAGGCGTCACCGATTTGTCCAAGCACTGTCATCACACCTAAAGATTTTTTTGGAATTTCTCTATCTAAATTCGGAGCACCCGTAACTTGCTTCACCAAGCCCCAAACAGGCGTTTTACGACTTGGTAAAATCAAATACTTCGCCATAAAGGATTTCATCGTGTCATGAAATTGATAATTCAAGCTACCAACCCATCTTATCATCTCAGCAAGGATCGCATCTTTATAGCGCGAATCACGAATCAAACGCGGATCACGCCAATCCACAACCATTTCGAAATTGGGATCGATTTCTAAATCATCCGGAGTAAAAATCGCTCCGCGCTTTAAAGAAAGATCATTTAAAAAACGATCGTTATTCAAAGTGATCTGCGCAGAATATGTTGGCAAAACAATCTTGCCGTCTGAAGCCCAACGGTATCCCGCAGTGGCAACTTCGGCACAGGACATGCGACTGTGATCTTTAAAGTCCATGGTATAGTCATAGGGTATTGCCCCACCACGTCCATTGCCCTCAGACACTTTTTTATTAAGAATTTCTGCAGCCTTTACACCTAAGGCAGAATTTTTAGGTCGTAACAAAAGCAAGCGTGCATTTTCATTCTTAAGCGCATAATTCATTTCATATCTTGAAACGCCCACGCCAATATAAGACTCAATGGTGTTGGCTTTTTTTGTTTTCTCATCCACGTTTACAAAAACCACGTGACTGAATTGTGAACGATTATCGCTGACCTGTGAAATAATCGCACTGATAAATGAAACGCCTCGGGCGATCATCAAATCACCGGATTTGAATTTAAAATTATCGGCATCTGCAGATTCAGAAACAAAATATCGTGGATAGGCTTTGTAATCCAAAATTGGAACGGGCTGTTCTTGGAATTTCAAACTGGCAGGATTGTAAGCCGGGACATCATAGGCGAATTCACCCAAATAATCTTCTGTATCACGCATGATATGAAAAGTGTCACGCATTGCCAAAGCGCATTCGCGCCCGACTTCGCCTAATTTTTTATGTAAAAGACTGCGCGTGGCCCACATCGCACGAATCGTCATGACTGAGTCTTTTTTCAATTCCGAATTAGAATAGGCGGTCCAATTAATATCTTTGAGTGAATCCTGCAAATTTCTTAAACGACGACCACAGTTTTCGTCACTAAATCCCGCCGTTGCATCCAACATTTTGCGCTGAATTCTGTCTTTTAAACCCTCAGAACTTGAAGATGGTTCGCGGGGCACAGACGAACAACTGACCAAAGCCGCACAGGCGACTAGAAAAATAAACTTCACTGAAATCCTCCGGTAGAACTTATTTATCTCATTTTTTGATTCAAAAATTGAGACCAGCTTTGCATTCTAGTCCAGACTTTGTCCAATACAAACTCACAATGCCTGAGTACGTGCCCCAGTGCCGGTGAGCGCGACTATGGTGCAGTTTAAAGAAGTAAAATTTATCTTAGCTTCAACCAGAAGTAACTAAAGCGCAAAGCATCCATAAAAGACTTCGTCTTTAAATCCCCACGATTATGCCCACCTGCGGCTTCTTCATAGAAAAATACGGCATGTCCTTGCTCTTGCATTTTTGCCGCCATACGACGGGCATGACTCGGATGCACACGATCATCCGTGATAACAGTATTGATGAACACTTCAGGATATTTCTTATCGGCATGTACATTCTGATACGGCGAGTATTTCAAAATCACGCTCTTCATTTTTTCATCTTTCGGATCACCGTACTCGTCCGACCACGAAGCTCCCGGTGGCAAATCCACATAGCGAATCATATCCAACAAGGGAACTTCACATAAAACAGCGCTAAAAAGCTCTGGCCTTTGCGCCATAACAGCACCTACAAGCAAACCACCATTGCTGCCACCACGAATACCCAAATGTTTTTGCTTGGTGTATTTTTTTGCAATAACATCTTCTGCTACGGCAATCATATCATCGTAACTGCGCTGTTTATTTTCTAGTATAGCGTCGCGATGCCATTGGGCCCCAAATTCAGCCCCACCTCGAATATTGGCTTGAACGTACACTCCACCCTTTTCTAACCAAAGTTTACCTGTTGCTGTCAGGTAACTAGGCAATCGTGAAATTGCAAAACCACCGTAGGCATTGAT
>JANNCH010000347.1:0-4623 GCA_031386315.1 Pseudobdellovibrionaceae bacterium | reverse complement strand
TGATTGAGCTACTGTTTGCAAACCTCTGTGGTGACCGTCATGTGACTGCCCTTTGTTCATAAATTGTTGCAGTACTTCAAGGCGTGCTGATAAGTCACACTCGAGGTCATCGCCTAAAAAGTGAGCGATGGCATCTTTTTTTATAATGTCACGTTCTTGTAACAAAGAGACCATCTGCGCAGCTAAATCGACTGCACCGAACTCAATGCCGGCAATCATCAATCGAGCAGCTCGAACGGGCAGTGGAAAATGCAGAATTTTTTTACCAATATCTGTTATTTTGTTTTCCAAATCAATGACACCAGTCGCACGCAGAATGCGAACGGCGCGATCGATACTTTGAGCAGATGGCTTTTCAAACCATGTGAATTGATTGAAGTCACCGACACCCTGGGCAGCTAAAAATAGCAAACTCTCACTAAGATCCGCGCATAGAATTTCGGGTACTTCAGATTTTGCGAAAGCGGCCTCATCAAATTTATTCCACATGCGGTAGCTCACACCTGGAAACTGACGAGCCGAGCGGCCAGATCTTTGAATGGCGCTGGACAGACTGATGCGTGAAAGTTCGAGTCTTGAAAATCCGGTGCGCAAATCTTGTCGAATGACTTTCGCAAGTCCCGAGTCAATGACGGTGTTCACGCCGTCCAGCGTGACTGAGGATTCTGCAATATTTGTAGATAGAATGATTCTTTGCTGAGGGGCATTTTGTAGAGCTCTTCGCTGTTCGTCCAGGGGTAAGCTGCCGTGTAATGGGACTAGCAGAATATTTTTATCGTTTGCCCAATTTGATAGATTTTCTCGGGCGCGCTCGATTTCACCAACACCTGGCAAAAATACAAGTATATCTTTTTTAGTTTGGGCTTGAGCTTCGCGAACGACTGCGGACAGCTGATCAAAAAAGCTATGATGCAGCTGCAATGTTTGATGGGCTTTCTGGTGACGTACTTCAAGTTCATACAATTTTCCAGGAACGCTGATGATAGGTGCATCGCCAAGATAGGCAGATATTTTCTCAGCCTCTAAGGTCGCGGACATAACAACAATACGAATGTCTCGCCCCAGTTCCTGAAGTTCGCGCAACAAGCCAAGGGTCAAATCCACGTGCAAAGAGCGTTCATGGAATTCATCTAGAACAACGACATCGACCCCACTTAGCTCTGGATCGCGTATCATTTGTCTGGCAAGCAAAGCCTCGGTCATAAAGACAAGGCGTGTGTCTTTGGTGGTCTTACTCGCAAAACGAACTTGATAGCCAATTTCTTTAGATAGTGTGAAAGAGTTTTCATCAGAGATACGATGGGCTGCTGCAATGGCGGCCATGCGTCTTGGTTCTAAAACTAAAATTTTTCCAGAAAAGATTTCGAGCAGGGCCGGTGGCAGGCGGGTGGTTTTGCCCGCACCTGGTGCGGCCGTGATCACAAGATTACCTATGGAAACTTTTTTTAAAATTTCAGGAATAAATTCATCAATAGGAAGGGCAATTTTTTCGTTGGCCATGCTGCAAATACTTTACAAGTACCTACAGTATATAGCAATGCTAGAAACCGACCCCAGGTGTGCGGCTGGAATTTTCGAATTGCTTTCTTTTCTGCGATATCGACTAATACAAGATGTGAGCAGTTCTGAAAGCTCAAATTGAGAATTACAAAACCAGAAAAGCATAGTGCAGAAAAGCAGTGCAAGTGTAAAACCACCCTCGAGTCTGCTGTGGCGTCATTTTGGACGTTAGCTTTTAGACAGTGTCGAAAAATCAGTGAGCAATTATCAAGCTGAGACATGGCTAGACAGGGTATATTAACAACATAAATTCTGCTTTTTCATGCTTCAAGCCGCCTAAGATTTGATCGATTTTACCTTCTAGTAGGCACTCGTCCTCCTGTGATAAATTAATAGTTAGCAAAAATCGACGATCTGAAAAATGATCTTTCATATCTTGCAGTGTTTTTTTGAGACGATACGGAGTATCCATTAAAATGACAGCGCGTTTTTCACGGGTGAGCTCAATCAGAGCCTTTCGGCGGGCTTCGTTTTCTGCAGGTAAAAAGCCGCGAAAAACAAATTGATCCAGGCGTTGACCGCTGAGTGATAACAAGCCCATGAGTGAAGATGCCCCTAGAATGGACTTAACAGGCACATTTTTTTGACGACATAAACGAACCAAGTCTGCACCAGGATCACAAAACCCCGGGGTCCCGCAGTCAGTCACAAGGGCGGCATCTTGCTTTAAGCAAAGTCCCAGCAAATGTTGCAGATCTTCGGCCTTTGAGTGTTCGTCTAAAATTTCATAGGTTTTGCCGCTGATGCCATGGGCGCGCAGTAACTTTGAAGTGTCTTTGGTGCCTTCACAGATAATCAGTTCACACGACTTTAAAACTTCCAAGGCTCGCAAACTGATTTCAGATGTATCGCCAATAGGTGTCGCAACAACGTATAACATATTTTACTCGTGTAGATTGCAGAGGAAGTTCATAATGCGTGGGATATCCACCGATACTTCGGCTTTGCCCGCGTGAGTAGTATCTAAAAAAATAATTTCGATATCTGGACACTTTTCTTGAAGTAAACAAATGTTCACTGGCTCATTTTCAAAGAAGTAAATTTTTTCATAGCCACCGTTGGCCTTTACATCCAAAAACCAGTCTGCCTTGAATTGGGCGTCGTCCATACTTTTTTGCGGTTTTAAAACAAGATCTGCCTGGCCTAAAAAAAGGGGTAGATCCCACTGCTTGAGGACTTCTTCAGTGCCCGTACCCATGCGCTCAATATCTCGACCAGTGAGGTACGCAATGTGCGCACTGGCTTTGCTAACGGCTTTTACATAATCGATGGCGCCTTCATAAGGTAAATCATATTGCAGATAATGACTCGAGAAGAAATTTTCATACCAAAAATCTTTAACGGCTTGTTGAAATTCGGGATGATGTCCGTCAAGACCTGCACGCATCAGTGCGCCTGTGATGCCCCAATCGGAACGCAAAGTTTTGATGTGTTTAAACAAAGCAACCTGCTCTGGAAAAAGTTTTTTATTTTCAGGGATTGCCGCAAAATCGAGCAAAATTCTTTCCAGGCGTGGGCTGACATCGAACAATGTGGAATCCAAATCAAAAACCACCAAACTCTTTTGCCCTTGGCGATTTATCTCTGTGATTTGACTTAGAATTTGGCTAAGTAAGCGGCTGGCTTGCGTCATATAGGCATCTATTCCATATAAGCTCTCTAAATGTAAAGGCTTTTCTTGCACATACCAATCTCTGTAGCCTAACGAGTTTTGAAAATAGGTCAAAAAGCTGCGCGAGGATTTTGAAACGAAGTCTTTGATTTCGCTAAATTTCTTTCGATATTAAAAACCTGTCTTGACTATAACAGAGGCCCTAGTTAGTCAGGTGTTGATCCAATCACGAGCTAGGGGAGTTCTATGCTACAGTTACTCATTGTTGCGATGCTGTTGACCTATATCATCACGCTGTACTTCATGCGAAACCCTCTGAAGCATACTAAAAAATTCATGTGGAAACGTTTCTTGAGTTGGTTCCCGCTCGGTATGACCTATGCGTTTATGTACATGGCTCGTTATAATTTGGATACCCTCGCAACGGCAGAAGTCATCACAAAGGCTGAAAAAAGTCAGATCTCAGGCTGGGGATTTTTCATCTATGCGGCCTCGTTGTTTTTGTCTGGTCCGTTGATAGATAAAATTGGTGGCAAAAAAGGAATGATCACTGCAGCCATTGGTGCGGCCATTTTCAATATTTGCATGGGCTGGTCTTTGTATCTTTACATGCATGATAAAACTTCAATGAATATCGTACTAGTGCTTTCTGTTTTTTATTCTTTGAATATGTTCTTCCAAAGCTTCGGTGCTATTTCTACGATCAAAGTAAAATCATATTGGTTCCACGTGCGTGAGCGTGGAACTTTCGGCGCTATCTTCGGTACCTTGATTTCACTGGGTGTTTATTTTGCGTTTGACTGGACTGAGGCCATCGCTCGTGCCGTAAATGTGAACAGCTTAGGTACTGGGACTGACACAGCACTTTTCATCCAAAATATTTTTGGTCTTCAGCATATGACTGAATCTGCTTTTTGGTTGATCTTTTTTATCCCGGCGGGCTTCTTGCTTGTTTGGGCATTGATCGACTTAATTCTAGTCAAAGATTCCCCTGACAGCGCAGGATTCGGTAAACTTGAAACGCACGATGCTTCCCATGGAGACAACACGACTTTTGATTCATGGCTAGTAACGCTCAAAAAAGTTCTTAGTAATCGTGTGATTTTGATGATTGGTATTATCGAATTCACTTCGGGTGTTTTGCGTGATGGAGTAATGAAATGGTATCGTCTATTTGCTAAAGAAACCGGCTTGGGCGTAGAAAACATTATACACAACTGGGGCCTGTGGGCGGCAGTTACAGGGATCGTGGGTTCATTTTTAGCAGGGTGGGCATCGGATCGCTTCTTCCATTCTCGCCGCGCTCCAGTGGCGGGTATTAGCCAGATAGCCATGGCCTTAGCAGCACTTGCGATGATCATCACATTAGTGTCGGGACAAAACAGTCCTCTTGTTATGGGCATCAGTGCTTTAGTTATAATGATGGCGGTTATTGCAGTTCACTCGATCAT
>JANNCH010000294.1:0-1607 GCA_031386315.1 Pseudobdellovibrionaceae bacterium | reverse complement strand
GCAAGGCCGCGAAGTGCGCTTCTCGATCGATCTGCCGGCACGGACCTTCGGTCTCGACGGACAGCCGCAAAACGAGTTGCCCCAGCCGCTGCAGATCCGCTTCGTCGCCGCACAGATCGAAGCCACGCCGCAGCAGAAGGTGTCCATCCGCTTCCATCCGCCGGGCGGAGCGACCGGCGGCACCGTCGAACTGGTCCGCCCGAGCGGAGCCGGCACCCGCGTCACAGTCGACTGGCTCTCGGGCGCGGTGTCGCAAACGGCCCTGGGTTCATGAGGGCGGCCCGTCCAGCGTCGCGCGGCTTCTCCCTGCTGGAGCTGCTGGTTGTGCTGGAGATGACCCGCCGCCCATTATATTCCAACCATCCATTTTTCACTCATCTTCATAAAATGCTCCCGTGTGTAAAGTTTAGACATGCGGCCTAGATACTTCTCTCTTTTAAAATAGCACCACTTTGCATGTGGCGCTTTAAATAAAATAGCATTAACTAATTTACTAAAAATTTTTCCTCTTCGGTACTCTTCGTGTATCCAGAATTCATTAATCCAGATGTACTCACCACGAAACTTATCAAATCCAGACTGACCTACTTGACGCCATTCAATGTATGCAATGACTCTTCCGCTATCATCGCTTGATACACTTATCATGCCTTTATTTCTTGGATTGTAATTGATGATGCAAAAACACCACCATATAGCCTACCACCAGAAATTCCGTTAAATGTGATGGTTCCGCCAGCAGAACCAGCTCTAACAGCAAATGTTTTTGCGGTTGTATGTGCAACTGCCATATAGTGAACAAATGTACAAGTTCCTGGGTTGCTTACGTTAGCTAAATCCAATATGCCAACTGCAATAGCATTTCCACCATCATATCCTAGCCAAACAACATTCTGAACCTGAGTATCATTTGCAATATTTACAACTACGGTTATCTTCCAAAAATTAGATGTACTGCTTCCTGTTGCAGAAAGTGACATGAGTGCAATGCCCTCAGTCACTAATGGAATAGTGTCGTCGGCTGCTGGAGTTGTTACAATACCGCTTGAAACAGCACCAGTAATTGTATTCAATGTTTGGATTACACTTTTACTAAGAGCGTTTGAAACAGTTGGTGTAAAGGTACCAATATTCCTAGAAACTTCAAACCAGTTAGTTCCATCAGACACAAGTGTAATCTGTGCTTCTGCCGCACCCGCAAAGTTTCCTTGAAGTTTAAGATTCCCACCATCAACCATTGAGGCGGTTGAGTCAAACTGAAGAGTTACTACTGTGCCAGCTTGTTTTATGGTGATGGAGGTAATAGCATTAGTGCCTGTAATATCAAAGTAGTTTCCATCATCACCGAGAACAATGTTTCCAGCGACAGATGCAACATCGGCACCTTTGGCTTGATTTACAATCTTGGATGTCATAACTAGCGCTTGCGCAATAGTCGATAAATTCAACTTTGAAGCGGCAATTGCTGCTGCTGAATTAATATCAGCATTTAATATTCCATCGGTTAATGAAAGCTTTGAGTACACAATACCAGCCCCAGAAGCAATATTAACGTTCTGAACATTACCATTATAATCTGTAGCTAAAGGGTCAACCTTACCATTGAG
>JANNCH010000288.1:0-1704 GCA_031386315.1 Pseudobdellovibrionaceae bacterium | reverse complement strand
CGTAAGTCCTTGTCGCAGTTGCTCCGGTATAGGTGGAATAAGTGGTATAGGCTCTTTTGCCTGTTCCGGCTGTTTGGGAAACACATCCCAATTCCCCCTCAATCGCATTTTTGCCTATTCCACCTATACCACCTATTCCGACACGGTAAAAATCAGTGTTTTCGCTGATCAGGTGCGGTATAGGTGAATAGGTGCCGCATGGGTTCGTTGCCTGCTTGACGAGTCATACGCCACATCACCCTGGACAGCACTATGTTCACGAGCGAACTATTTTATCGTTCATGCCATCGAGTACCTATTGCGTCACCTACCTATTGAAGAGAAGTCTACCCTGGATCGATTTGTGTCGGAGTTGACAGGAACCTCGTCCACTCCCACACCACAGACATGATTCACCCGAATGGCTATCAACCACAATGACGCTTAACGACGGACATTGGGCAAGAATCGACACCTGGCAGCATTTGCAGCGCCTGGTGAACGATCTCGTTTTCTACGAATCCCAAGGCCAGGGTATTTTGCCATCGAGTCCGCATATCGGCGCTGACGGTGGATGGGATGGCAAGTTCATCGGCACGCTGTTTGGCCATGACGGCGTCCACATGCTTCAGGCGAAGTACAATCGCGGAACACCCGCGTCGGCAGCAAAGGCGATCCGCGCGGAACTGCCGGATGAAATCGCCAAGGCGATCGCCAAGGGCGCCGATCACCTGATCTTGGCAACCAATGCCGAGTTGACGGTTGATCATGCCACTGCGCTTGAGGCGATGAATCGTGGATCGCTCCAATCCCTGACGGTCTGGTATCGAGCCCGACTGACTCAATATCTGGAGCGTCATCCCGCAATCCTGTCCAAGCATTTCCACATCGGACAGGATTCCTTTCTGTTAGTTCCGGCGGACTATTTCCGCCGACTCGAACCGCACCTAAATTTTTCGTCGCTGCAAGGTGAGGCCATCGATCGGATCATTGACGGAATCACCCGAGATCCCGTTGGCCTGCATCTGGTGCATGGACGCGGCGGAAGTGGGAAGAGCCATCTGCTGCGGCTGGTCGCTGATCGGCTATCGCGGCTGGTCGCTGATCGGCTATCTAGGCGTCCCAGGACCATTGTCCGCATCATCACCGGTACACGGCAATCGCTGGCCCAGGATGTCGAGGAAGAATTGGGGGCAACCGACGGAGAGCGCGTAGTACTGCTCCTCGATGATGCCGAGCGTTATTCGACCAACCTGCTTGCCGAGTTAGCCAATCTGGTACTGCACCATCCCCGCTACGTCGGGGTGGTGACGTGCCGATCAGCAGCAGCGGAGAGCTGCCGGACCACGATGGGACTCAATGGGCGGATGGCCCCGCCGATCACCCACGAGGTGCCCCTGCTTTCGGATCATGATCTGACAACCTTGATCCGTCAGAACGCGCCGACCCGATACCCTGAAGAGCATCTGGTCCGTGCGGCTATCCGGCAATTCCACCGCAACCCGTATCTGATCCGGCTCTGGGCAGAGGCGCATGAGCGCGGTGGCTTGAGTCGGGAAGCAGCCGGCAAGGAATACGCCATCATCGTCCAGCGACTGGTGGCGGACTGCCGCTTGGCATTGCGGGATATCATTCCCGATGGGAAACTGCCTCGTTTCCTAGGCACTCTGGCGGCTGCGATGCCGTCCGTATTCGATTTAGCAGCGACGAAAGCCGTTGCGGTGA
>JANNCH010000247.1:0-2739 GCA_031386315.1 Pseudobdellovibrionaceae bacterium | reverse complement strand
GCTCCAAGTTAAAACCTGCCCATTAGTTGGCGCAGTTGCTGATACGGTACGTCCTTTGATTTTATCAACACTGCTCGTACTTGTTGTACCAGACACATCGCCTGACAAAGTAGGCGATGCCGGCGAGCCAAAAACTCCGTTACCCAAAAGTACATCTGATGCAGAACCAGATAAATTTAAAACTGAGATGGACCCTAGCCCCAAATTAGTTCGAGCATCTATGGCGGTTGTTGCTGCCGTACCACCATTTGCAACGCTGACAACGCCAGAAACTTCACTGGCCGTCATGGCATGTTTTGCAGACAATGCCAGCGGGGTCGGAACTAAATCAATACCTGCAAACGAGGCGTCATCAGCACCTGCAAACCCATCCTTTAAAACATCCACCACAACATCTATCGAAAATGCATCTGAATTAGCGGCATGAACAAAAATGGATTCATCCAAAGTATTCGTTAAAGAAGAACAATTGGAAATTCCTGTCAGCACTTGTGAAAACACACCGTCTGCCACAACAACTGCACTAGCCGATGTTTGACACCAAACAATTGTTGAATTCTTTTTGATAACAAATTTCATCGGAAATCCAGTAAGATCATTCAAAGCTGTGGTACCCGATTTTAAATAACCTTGTATGGCGATTCGATCATTAAAAATGGCCACAGCTTTTGCACTTGAAAGACCCAAGTAAAAAAATCCAATAAATAACAAGAGACTATATTTTTTCACTTCTCAAATTCCTTTACTGCGCTTCTTGACGACGAATGGTTGCTGCGGATCCAGTTGCCATGGTTAAACCCGTATTGCCGGTCGACTGAATCAATTGATTTTTATTTTCACTGACATTGACAGATGTCAGTTTTAAAAGGGTCGAAGTCGTAACTTTGGCGGCGGATGCGCCACTAGCAATTTGAAAACCCGTGGATGGATACCTAGGACTTCCAGTACCAATAGTATTCAGTTGGTAGAGCTTATTTAAGTTCAAAGAAAACACCACAGCATTTTTATTTGCCGTCTGTTCAGCATTGAGCGCAGTGAGTTTTAGCGAAGTCGCGCCGCCTGTAGCGCAAAAAATAATTTCAAAATGACTGGCCGACAGATTCACAGTGGGCGCAACAGCACCCGTTAGTAAAAGTGATATTGCAGTTTCAGGGTCATAGGTGCCCTTAAGCGTGAATTCAGTTTTAGTAACATCACAACTGCCATTGCCGTAATCAGGCGTCAGCTTTAAATAGCCAAAAGGAGGGCTCAAATCGATAGGTGTCCCGCCGTACTGAGTATATGAAATCATCTCTAAAACAGGATCCGCAGGTTTCGAAGCAGCCTCGGGCAATGAAGGTCCCTTGCCGCTGCAACCGACTAAAAACAAAATCAGAATGAGAAATTGCAAAAGAATTTTCACAGATATTTTATCGGGGCGTACACGCCACAACTGAAGGTCCATGTTAAAGAATATTAACAATATTTTAACTCGATAATCATCATAGACCAGACGTTAGACGCGCGACGTTGTATGAATTACGATTGCAGCAAGCCCAATACCATCTGAATATCGTCATCTGTGTTGAAGGCATGGGGTGACAAACGCAAACCTGGACCGCGCATAGCAAAGTTAACAGGATACCCTGCTAGCTGGAGCTTAGTTTTTCCCATGTCTTTACCAGAAAAATTCACCATGGGTGTAATTAAGCTATCCAAAGCATAGGGCGAATGAATTTGAAAACCTAAGTCTTCAATACCCTCACGCAGCTTGCACGCCAATCGCAAAACTTCTTTTTCAATTATTGCAATACCTACCTCATGGATCAAATCACAGCTGGCACCAAGAGCTGTGATCTCTAAAACCTGTTTCGAGCCCGCCTCAAAACGACTGACATCATTTTTAGCAATGCATTCTAATAAAGCCGGATCATCACACGTGCCATAGGTCGCTGAGCCCACATTTATTAATTTAAAATGACCCAAGTGCTCTTTCTTCAAAGCCAAATAACCAACGCCCACTGGGCTTGTCAGCCATTTGTGACTTCCACCGGCCGCAGCGTCTACTCCCCAATTTTTAAAATCAAAGGGATGAATACCAAGTCCTTGGATCACATCTACAAATACAAAAATATTTTTTCGATGACACTCTTCAACCAAAGTTTTGATATCTGTTCGGGCACCCGTTTGAAACTGCACCCACGAAATGGCAACAATTTTGGTTTTACCTGTGCAAGCCGCAAGAATTTTATCCACCGGGGTTGATAAATCTGCCAACGAAGGCAGCATCACCAATTTTGCACGAACCCTACGACAGGCCTCTTGCCAAGGGTATAAATTCGATGAGTATTCTTGATCCCACAAAACAACTTCGTCATTTTCTTTTAAATCAAAACCGAAGGCTATTTGGCTAACACCACCGGCAGTGCTTTGAAAAAAAGCCAGCTCATCCGAACTACAGTTCAAAAGCTTGGCAAGACTTTGACGTGAATGCTGAACATCTTTGACATAATCAGCATCGGTATAAAAACCCTCTTCATAAAAGCGCTGGGTCCAGTATTGAACTTTATGTGCCGCTTTTAGCGAAATAGGAGCAAGTCCCGCATTGTTCAGGTGGATGCGTGGTCCGCGAAAAAATTCGTTCTTATAATCCAGAATCGATGAACCCACGGATCTCCTTCAGAGCTTTTTCTAGAATAGCGTAATGCATACGATAACCAAGCAAACAAATACGAATGCTTTTTAAGCCATCCACTGAAC
>JANNCH010000238.1:0-2765 GCA_031386315.1 Pseudobdellovibrionaceae bacterium | reverse complement strand
AAAAGCTGCCGACGCTCTACTTCGAGTAAATGGTGCAGCACGGATAAGGTGACCTCACGCTCCTGGGTGACAAGTCGCTTGATGTTTTGCAGTAGCACTTCATTTGAATATGATTTTAAGTTTTTCATAGCGAGAACTGGTATATCACGGGTTTGTAAGAGCACATTTTGTGCGTCAGGCTTGGCGGTGGCGTGCGGGCCAGGAAAAAGTAAATGAATTTGCAAAATTTACAAAAACTTCAAAGCGCAAGTCATCTGTACGATGTGTTAAGCGATTAGCACCGCAGTTCAAGTACGACACTTGGAGAAGCAAATACAGCGTCAAGATAAAAGTAGATTGCTTTTTTGCAACGTTATTAGCGCGGGCTCCAGCGCTGGAGTTAGAGAATGCGTGCTAAAAAGGTTATTGGGGCGCGATTCAAAAGATTTGGATCGTCTGCCTTCAGTGCTTAGCTTTTAAATAATTTATACAATTGCTGGGATATTGGGAATCAATGGGCGTTTTTAAACCATTAGAATCAATTTCACCATTGAGGCTATGTCTCGAGCTTTCAAAAATTGCCGCGGACCACGTCTAAAAGTTCAAGAATTCATTTTAAAAATCCGAACAGTTAACATCTATGCCAACCTTGACGTTGATCTTCTTAATGGTCACGGGCACATTGATTGCCAAAGTAGCCTCAGCACTTACCCCTGAAGTACCGGCAAAATGGCGCCATGCTATTGACCTCGATCAAGGGTCGAATTTTGGAGATTATAACGTCATTCCTCAAGAGCTTCGCAATGCCATGCCTATTTATCATGTGGATATTCCCGAATCCAAAATGCAAGTATTTCAGTCTCAGTTTATCGACGAAGAAACCCTCCGATGGACAAAGGTAGCATGCGGCAAACAAAACTGTATCCGGTGTTACTTTACCCAAAAAGACAATCCCATCTTACTCGAGCTATTTAAGAACTACCGACAGCTCCAACCTAAGAGCGAAATTCAGCAAAAGTTTTGGGGCGTCCGTCTTAACTCCCACAGCACTCATTTCATGTGGGACCCTGAAACTGAAGAATCCATTTACATCAAGCTCATTAAACAGGGGCATGAACCTGGTACCACCTGGCTACACACCGTAAAGACGGCTATCGGAGTAAATGACTACGTCGAAAAAAATGTAGGCCAATCTGATGCTACGGCCAGTTTTTCATACTTTCCTGAACGATTTGGCGCGCACATCGAGTTGGCCGGACTTCAATACACTTTTAGTACCCGCTTGACTCAACCCGCCAAAAAAACATTTGGCGATGGCTCTGGCTTGGTTCCGGCCCATGGATTTTTAGGTTCGGACGATTTGATCAAAGCCGCCACCCAAAGAAATCTCACCAAGGAGGCCTATATTGAACAAGAACTAATGCCAAAGTTTGCCAAGTTCCTTGCGCAAGCCAACTACATATTTGGAATATACCCCGAAGCTCATGCACAAAATCTTGTTTTCAAAATTCATCCGCAAAACGGAGAGATTGAACACATTTTTTTTAGAGATATGGCTGATACCTCAGTTGATCCTTTAGTCAGCCTGGCTAAAGGACATACCCCGCAGACCTCGAGCCTCAAGGGAACCAATGCCAGCATTTTGGCAAGTAACCATTTGGCCTTTGGCTCGAGTGTGAATGATTTTGCTCCCGCGCATGGCGCCGGATTCATTACCGCCAAATGGCCGTTCGACAGCTTCCTTGATTTTTTTGGACCCTCGAGACAAAACTACAGCTACTTTGAAAAATTTTATCATCTTTATCGAAGCGAAGTCGAAAAAATCACGGATACGTCTTTGAGCGATCTACAATGGAGTCCTTCGTGGACCTTAGAACATCGGCTGTGGCCCATTGAAATTTTTGACCGAATTCGCAAACGGGTTTTTTCAAAACAAATTCCGCAGCTCCCTAAGACACAGTACGAGCAGGTCCCGCTCAAAGAAATTTTCAAGTTGCACATGCTAAATTCAGAATTTGCAATCATTGATCCAATTTATCGTTACAGCCTTCGCAGCACAGTGCTTGGCGAAGCACAACCCGAAGATCTGGTCGTAGGCATGAACCACGACACCGGCGTTGCATCCACGATCGTGAACAAACTCAAACCAGTCATTTTTAGCTACGATGACGGCAAAATTATTGCCTATGACAAAGCCACCAAAGAACCGATGGCCATTGTATATGGTTTGAATCGGCGCGAAAAGCACGCGGTTTTAACTGCCAGAGTTGCCACAACTGCCATAGAAAAACTTCTAAAAAAATGTAGCATGCGCTAGCTTGAACCTTTTAATTTAAATTCTATTTAGCCCTTGATTCAAACCACTACCGAAAACATTAGAGTCCCTAGGTTGCTGAGACGGCTTTGCCCGACAAAGCTGGGACTTTCGATTGCACAAACCCAACCGGCCTCAAAAGGTTTCGTTTGTTCCAGCTTTAAACTTCGCCGAGCCTGCGCGGCACCGGCTCCAGCGCTGGAGTTAGAGAATGCGTTTGCCGAAAGGTCATTGACCCTTGTTTCTTAAGGCGGTGCAGGTTGCCCAGTAGATTTTTTTGATGGTGTAGTTCTCTAAGGTGATGGTGCGGGTTTGCCAATTTAGTGGGTGGGCGCACTGACTGTTGAGGCGACGGCGGCGTTTGTAGCGGTTGTCGCCGAAGAGCACGTACACTCGGTAGTTTTGGTCTTGAGGTTGTGGCCAGTAGGCAAATTGGTTTAGCTTTTTGAGAGAGCCAAAACGCGGTGGGCGA
>JANNCH010000218.1:0-2665 GCA_031386315.1 Pseudobdellovibrionaceae bacterium | reverse complement strand
GCAAAAATTTATCGATTTAGAATCAAAAATTGCCCATCAAGATCTGCTGATGGAAGAGCTGCACCAAGTAATATACGAACAACAAAAAGCCATCGATAAGCTCGAAGAAAAATTCACACTTCTTTTGAAGCGATTCAAAGTCACAGCGACCGGAGATGTTGAAATCGGCGCCGCCAACGAAAAACCCCCACACTATTAGGTACCTGCTTCCCTATCCTTCACCCGGAGCATCAATAAAGTTCATTTTCAAGTTTGTTTGGCTTGTTTCGCTGAACGCTTTTCGAAAGTGAAAATTCATTTCTTCGAAGAGCATTTTTAACATCCTGATAAGTATTTGGATCGGGTTTCGTATTTAACCAGGCTAACGTTAAATGGGATGCTCCAGCGAAAAGAGTGCTGTCTTCTTCAATGGGCATGATCGTGTGCGATTGACCAAGAAGTGCATGCAGAGAGCTATATGGATAATCTTCTACATTTGCACAAAGCCCAACTTCAACAGGATTACGATAAACGTATTTATATGCATGTAAATAGTAATGCGGATTTGTGATTAAGGAACGAAAGTATCTTGAGCCATAGATATGGTTTATGCGGCCCGTGATGCGACCGATAGACCTGCTCGTTTCTCGCATAAAGTAATTCATTGCTGCGCTTAAGTTGGCCTTTGGTGTTTGAACTAACAGGTGAAAATGATTGTCCATTAATACGAAGGCTAAAATTCGTACTTCGTAAGAGTGCCGGACAGTATAAAGGTTGTTTGTTAAAATACTCCATATTTCGGATTTGCTTGCGCCGAACCACTCCTTATTTAAGCAGCGTGCGGTGACATGATACGGGTATTCACTTGAGGGAGTATGATTCTTTCTTGGCATGCAGACCTGATATCAAAATTTATACCAGGAAATTAATGCGCCGGGTGAAGGAAAGGGAAGCAGGTACCTTAGAGCGGAAACAGATAGGTCGTCGTCATCGAACTAATTTCGGTGCGTGAGTGGATTTCGTAGACTTCGATCACCGGACCATTTTGTTTTAATTTTTTTTCTAACATATACTCGTTCACTTTTGGATAGACCTTCATGGGGCCGATGCCGGGTGAGCCATCAAATACGGCGGTCACGTATTTGCGTTCTGGTAATTCAAGGGTTTTGAAATCTTTTGGTAAGTTTGTAGGGACTTTGTCAGTCAGGCAGCCACCGCGACTTTTTAACCGGGCCTCTTCGATTTTTTCTGGATCATCCATATACTCACCGAATGACAAGCGGCAATCTACTTGATTGGCAAGGGCCCAGGTTTCCACTTCGGTGATCACTGAAACAGTCTTGTGATAGGGACCCAAGAAGTCTTTGTAGAGCATCACATAGGGACCTTTGTTTTCTTCTGAAATATTCACGGGTTTAAATACACCCAGGTGATAGGTCAAAAATCCTGCAAAACCAATGATCACTGCTGGAAATAATACTAAAAAATACTTCATAGATCTTCTTTCCGAAGGTACGCCGTTACTTTTTGCACTACGCTGTGTCAGCCGACACGCCGTAGTGCAAAAAGTAACGGCGTACCCCTTAAATCCATTTGATGGAGCAACCCATCGATGGAGTTTGTTCGTTTGGAACCGCGCGGCCTTTTTCGAGCAATTGCACGGCTTCAAAAAGTTCGCGCTTTGTAACTTTGCTTGCATCCTTCCACGAGTCATCAAGGCGGCCGCGGTAAGCAAGTTTTAAATATTTATCATAGACAAAATAATCTGGAGTACAAACGGCGCCAAATTTTTTAGCGACATTTTGTGATTCATCACAGAGATAGAAAAAGCTGTAGCCTTTTTCATTTGCCCGTTTTTTCATATTCTCGAAAGAGTCTTCAGGGTGAGAAACGGCATCATTGGAACAAATAGCCACCACATTGATATTTTGTGTTTTTAAATCTTTACCCAATTGAATCAAACGATCTTCGATAGCTTGGACATAGGGGCAGTGAATGCAGATAAACATCACCACTAAAGGGTGCCCATTTGAAAAATCCTTCAGCGAATAGGTTTTTCCATCTGTCGCAGGTAAAGAAAAATCAGGACAGATATCGTTCAGTTCTGCTTGTGGTGTGAAGGTGAGTGCCATTACAGAGAACTCCAAGGGATTGTTTTACTTTCAGTCACAAGACTGCCATCTGCTTTCACCTGCGTGAATTTTTCTTTGAGCAATGGATGTTGATTCAGCGCTAGCAAAAGCGAGTATTGATCTGTCGAACTTAAAGACTCTTCACAGTGAGAAACGGCGTCGGTAAGTTCGAACATCAAACGATCTAAGAAAGCCATCCAGTCTTGACCAAGCAGCGGAGTCTCGGCAGATAAAGATTTTACCAATGAAGTTGAAGTGGGAACATCTTCAGGACTTGAGATCACATTGAAACCGAGGCCAATAATTAAGCGCGTTTCATCGTCTTGAATAACATTTTCAATTAAAAGACCCGCGACTTTTTTGTTACCAATATAAATATCGTTGGGTGCTTTTAAATTCCAAGCTAAAAAAGGCCAAGTAGAACTGCACGCACGGTAAACAGCCAGACCCACCAAGCACGAAGTCGTTGGTTGAGGTTTTACCCCAATCAAATAAGACCAAGAGCTCAATAAAGCGCCGCCCGGTTTTGTTTGTGACCATGTATTGCCACCGCG
>JANNCH010000156.1:0-1558 GCA_031386315.1 Pseudobdellovibrionaceae bacterium | reverse complement strand
GCACCGCCACGGTGCCCCTGGTGCTGCGTCCCTGGGCCGCGACCTCGCCGGTCCATTGCGGGGCGCCCTGCGACCGCTTGAGGCCAAAGGCCGTGAGCATCGTCTCGCTCTCGAGCACCAGCAGCGAGGTGTAGCGGCTCGCCACCGAGAAGCGCTTCGACAGCTCGACGATGCCCTGCTTGGCCGTGTCGCCGCCCGCTCGCTCCAGCTCCGCGATGCGCGACGCGGCGTACAGGCGCGGCACGAACGCGTTGCCCGCGTCGCGGCTCGCCAGGATCTTGATCGGGTACCGCTGCTCGAACGGCTCCTGCCCCACCTTGCCCCGCAGCACCGCCTCGCCCTCGATCTGCGGCGACGTCATGCGCGCCACCACCACCGTCTCGCTGCCGGCGCGCATCGTGTCGAGCTGCGTCGGGGCGACGGCCACGAAGCCCGCGGGCAACACCAGCTCGGGCGACCGCAGCGCCGTGCCGTAGCTGGCCGACAGCGCCGAGAGCGCCGCCTCGCTCGCCCGCTCGCCGGGCACGAACGGCACCAGCACGCCCCCGCCGCCGCGCGCCATCTCGCCCAGCAGCGCCGCGTCGGCATCGGCCCCCACCGCCACCGCCGTCACGCTGCCTTCGCCCTCGGGCATCAGCTTGCGCACCGCCGCCGTCACGTGGTCAGGCTTGCTCGGCCCCGCGCTCACCCCGCCGTCGCCCACGTACACGATGTGCAGCGGCTTGCCCGAGCGTCGCTCGCCCTTCACCCCATCGCGCGCCAGGCGCACCATCTCGACCACGTCGGCCGCCCCGTCGGGCTGCGTTGCCCCCAGGAACCGCTCGGCCGCCTCGGCCGCGCTCGCCCCGGCTTCGATGAGCCCACCGGGCCAGCTCTGGCACGTGGTGTCGCACGCCATCACCTTGACGCGATCGCGCTCGTCCATCTCGCGCACCATCGCCGTCACCAGGGCGCGGGCCCGGGCAAAGCGCTCGCCCACCATCGAGCGGCTACGGTCGACGACGATCACCTGCTCGTGCGCCGCGTCGTCCTTGGCCCGAGGCAGCTTGGGCCTGATCGCCAGCGCCACGTAGGCGCCGTCGTCGCCGTTGGCCGTCGCCTCGGGCTGGTAGGCCCAGGCATCGAGCTCGCTGGTTCCCGAAGGCAACGCGTATTCGAGCACCAGATCGCCGGCGGGCTGAAACCGCTGCTCGCTCATCTCGAGCCGGTCGGCCGCGCCCCCGTTGTTCCTGGCCGAAGCGAGCTTGTAGCCGCTCGCCCGCACGCCCTGGGCCTGATCGTGGCCGACGACCTGCGCGTCGAGATGGAACGACTCGACCACCGTGGAGCCCTTCGCGTCGTAGGGCAGCGGGTACGTGTAGCGCCGCACGCCGCCCACCGGCTGCACGGTCTGGGTGTACGAGAGCACCACGCGCCGCGCGCCCCTGGCCGGGATCGGGAAGATGCGCAGCTCGAAGCGCCCGCCGCGCTTCCATTCGAGCAGCGCCGGATCACGCCAGGGGCCGGGCACCCAGAAGATCTCCTCGACGGGCCTGGGGGCCGTGGGGGCGGCGTTCTT
>JANNCH010000139.1:0-5121 GCA_031386315.1 Pseudobdellovibrionaceae bacterium | reverse complement strand
AATTCAAAGAACCCACGCTGCAGTAGTCATCGATGATCATATATTTGGCATGCAGAATACTTTTTTGATATTCAAATACCTGAATTCCTGACTTGAACATATTTTTAATCACTTCAAAGGCTGCCCAGCGAACAATGGGTACATCGGTGATTCCGGGGACGATAATTTTAACGATGACTCCGCGAGAGGACGCATATTTCAGTGCACGCAAAAGTGATCCCTTAGGCAGAAAATAAGCGCTTGTTACAAAAATTCGTTTTTCAGCATGACGTATTCGTCGAATAAGATCTCGATAAACGCGGTAGCGCATCCGAGGGGTCGTGTTGAGACGCACCAACGAAGCTTCAGGCTGATAGATCTGGTCTTTTTTGTAGCGATAAAGTAGGCGCTTCAGTCCTTTTTTGTTGGAGCGGCGCCAGCTATGGGTGAATGCCCAAACGAAGCGGCGAACGGGCTGTCCTTCAACGAAAAGTCCAGTGTCACGCCATGCATTTGCTCCAAGGGCATGCTCGCTATGGTTCTGCGAATAGTTAAGACTTCCGAGGTAAGCTCTATTAAGATCAAAAATTGTTACTTTACGATGATTGCGTTTGTTCATACGTTTGAAAATGGTCGAATGATTGATCAGAAAGTTCAGCAGAAAAAGGCGCCTAAACCAGCTCATGCTCAAAGGCAGGGCATGATACACGCGCAGCTCGAGCCCCTTGTTTTGGCAAATGGCCTGTAGTTCTAAAAGCCAGTCGTATGTACCATAGCCATCCACCAGAATTTGCACATGGCAGCCACGCTTGCGAGCCTGGCCAAGCTCTTCCAGAATGATTTGCGTCACTTTGTCCACGGAAAAGATGTAAGTTTCTAATAATATAGAGCTTCTAGCATTGCGAATATCAGAGATAAGCGAGCTGTAATAGTCGTCTCCCGAGTGAAAAAGCTGAGTTTTTGTCCATTGCTCCATGGGGCCATGTTAGAACTTTTGCCGCAATGTACAATAGATTTTTTGCGAAAAAAGTGTCGACATAAATTAGCTAGTTAAGTCAAAATTAAAAGATGAAGAAAAATATACTGACCAGCCTTATTTTTGTGACCATTGGCTTTTTCGCACCTGTTCTAAGCGCAGCGGTCGAGCTTCCACCTGTAGTGGTCGGATATTTTTCGCCAGTCACTAAGGCGACCTTTGATGAAAAAATAAAACCACTCTTTGAAAAGCAGACCAAGAATTGTACAAAATGTCAGATTATGAATTTGACCCCCTATGATGATAAGGGTTTGTTCGATAAAACGGCGTTGGAAGAAACACTTAAGAAAGTACCTTCTGAAGTTAAGATTTTATTTTTTGATTTCAATCTTAGAAAGTCTGAAGTTTCACCTGCTGTCATTGAAATGGTGAACAAATTCCCTTCGCGAGGGATCCTAATCGTGGCGGCTGCTGGCGGACCTGCTGATCAGCAACCTTCAAGCCCTCTCAGTAAAACTGTTTTTGGTCAGGTCAAAGATGCGTTCATTATCGGTGAGCTTGGTGAGCGCGATCGATTATTTCCGTATCAAGGTTATTTTGGCCCTGAAATGTTAACGGCTTTGCGTTTACCAAAAGAATTCCAAGGTCAGGGTGTTGGACCCTTGTTGTTCACATCTAGGCTCGCATCAGATTACACGCGCCGCTCACCCCAAGAGTGGACCAGCTTCATCCAAGATAAAAAAATTAAAAGCCGTAAGCTTTGGCTAGATCTGCAAGATCTGTTTAGATAGCCTGCAAGATCTGTTTAGATAGACAGGGCAGCGCCTGCAGCGACTAGTAGGGCTGCAATGATCTTCTTAGCACTTAACAGTGCTGGATCGGTTGCATATTGCCAAAAAATTCCAAAAATGATTTCAGCAGCCACTAAGATAATAAAAAATCGTGCGGGTCCGACTTTGGATACTCCGTAGGGTGCAGCAATAACAAATGACATTCCTAAAAAACCTGCCAGCAAATAAATCCATTTAAATTCAGTGAAATCAAAATCCTTGCGGGCTGTGGTGAAGTAGTAGGCGATAATTACAAGTAATAATCCGGTTATATTATTAATAATCGCCGCAATGAAAAGTGAATAGTGCTCGCCCATTTTCTTAAGCAAGTGAGTCTGAAAGATGGTCGCAAAGCCTAAGTAAATGGGGATTAAAAGATAATAATTTAAATCACTCATAGGGATTACCTTCCGGGAAAGACTTCCACGCGGTTAGCGAATTCGGGCGATATTTTTTCAGCAAGTATTTTTTTAATTTCTGAATTGCCGTAGCGGCTAGAAATATGTATTAACACAATTTTTTCACATTCTAAATCTTTAAGGCGTGGCACAAGCTCGTTGATATGGGTGTGGCCCCATTCACGCGCATTTGCGATGGTTTTTTTGTCGTCCAAATAAGTTGTTTCTAAAAATAGCACCTTTGATTTTTTTATCCACGGGGCTGAATCGAGAAATTCAATCTGTGTATCGCCAGTGAAGCTCACGAGCGGAGTTTCGATGATTTCTTGAAATTCCACATGATTTTTTTTAAGTTCTAAAATTTGAGGTTGCGTAAAAAACTTGTACTGCGCCTTGAGCTTCTTGTTGGTTTCAAACAGCGTATAGCCAAAGGACTCTACTCGATGAGTTGTCGTGAAGGGCTTGATGAAATGATTCTGATTTATTTCAATTTTCTCGCCATGCTGAACGGGTATAAAATTGTAATTGTATTGATGGTTCTCAATTTTTTCCCACAGCTTCATGATTTGATCCATGGGTTCAACCAAGCTCGGGGGCATATAAAACGACGCTGCAGGTTGATTGGTCATCGCTTTTTGCGAAATAATATATGGTATGCCACCAGAATGATCGAGGTGTCCATGGCTTATAAAAAACTTTTTTAGGGTGAGTAAGAACGGATATCCCTGAGCCACATCAAAGCTCAAAGAAAGTTCAGGCATGGCAATAG
This sequence comes from Pseudobdellovibrionaceae bacterium, assembly GCA_031386315.1. Taxonomy (GTDB): domain Bacteria; phylum Bdellovibrionota; class Bdellovibrionia; order Bdellovibrionales; family Bdellovibrionaceae; genus JANNCH01. The sequence goes on along the minus strand of JANNCH010000139.1, from coordinate 2,169 downwards.
CGGTGCGAATTCCAGAAAGCGAAAGCCCATGGAATTTTAAGTTTTCAAACTGCCATGGGCTACCGGCTTCAACAGACATCTACATGCATCGGGCAACGATGTCGTGGCCGATCCAGGCAGCAGGGGATTTTGGTGCCCATGAATCATGTAACATAACATAGCCACATGACTTGAAAACCAGCTCGCTCAACACGGCCGTCATCAAAGCTTTTTCATCTTTGTGAAGACTTACAATGTGCTCAGAACTGGCGATCAACTTTTGCAGTTGATGTCCTGAAGAGTGTTGAGGCCATTTTTCAAAACTGAGGTGTTGTTTTACAATTGAGTCTGCATAAAATTCGTCGATGGATTTTTGAATTTGCGCAAAGGTAACCCCATCTTTCAATAGCTTTTGGCAGTCGGCTTTGATCTTTTGAGCCTCGGGATGTTTCGGCATTTCTTTTTCAAGCGCAGTCACCAGAGCATAAAGAGGAACTTCAACTCCTTGAAATATCGAGCTGGAATTTGTTAGAATTTCGGGGCAGTTGTAAACACACGAAGAAATATTTTTTTGATGAAATTCTTTCGAAATGTTTTCGAGTTGAATTTTCGCCCAGCCTTGTAAATAAGGCGAGTAGCTTTGCCACTGAAGTTTACCGTCGTAGATAATATCAGTGCCGTGATAGCCATAGGCCACATAACTGACGTGACTACCTTGGCCTTGAAGTTTTGTACGAAGAGGCGTCGATAAGTCCAAGAGATGTCTGAAAGTTTCGGCAGTGACTTCTAAAAAGTTTTTCTGGCAAACCTGTCCGATGGTGGAATTCCAAAATGTTTCAGAACTTAAATATCTATCGCCCGTGCCTTTGAACGCACGATTCATAAGGGGCATAACGATTTTTGTGCGTGGGACCCCACCAGCCATCAAGTGAGCAAACAAAACATTCTTGCCTGCCGGAATATGAGTTTCTAACTCTTTCAAAAAACTTTGTGTGTTTTTTCGAAAGCGCTCAGTCCCACGTGCGCGGCTTTCTTCGATTAACTTCATGTCGATGGGCGCTGCTTCCCACTCGCTTAGTTTGATGCCAGTCATTTGATCATTGGGTGATTGACCATTCGAAGCGGGCTCCATATCAAAGCCGGCTTCCAGTGGAATATTAATAAATGGTTTTGGCACAAGGGCAGCTTCTTCGGCTGTCAAGGCACGCAAAGTCCCATCTTTTTCACGGCGACCAACGGTGGCGCGTACAATGGTCATGCCCATTTTTTCAGCTTCTTCGACTAAGCCGTTCGCATAACCGCGGTTGAAAAGTTCGCCGAACAAAACCAAGACATCGCCTGATTTGTAAGGGGCAGCGGCGGGCTTTTCGCGAATCGGAAAAAATGCTGTGGACATGGGAACCTCCTGAAGGTCCCCATACTGCTTTTTGCATTTTAGAGGGTCAAGCACTGCTCTTGACTCGCAATGTAAGTGCTGGTGGTATGGGCCGTGAGGCACAAGGTGTAACTGGAGTGCCGATAGGCACGAGGAGTAGAGTAGCTGGAGGCCGTGAGGCACGAGGCTTAGCTGGAGTAGTATGAGAGTTGTATGCATGGTTCCCTCATGGACAGAGACTTTGATTCGTGCAGGCATAAACGTTGTTGGCCGCACGCGCTATTGCATTCATCCCCAAGAAATAGTCTCGAATATCCCTGTCGTGGGTGGAACAAAAGAGGTCGATTGGGATCTCGTCATCGATTTAAATCCTGATTTAGTTTTGCTGGATAAAGAAGAAAATCCATTGGAAATGGCTGAAAAATGCCCACTGCCATATTTGGCGACCCATGTGTCTTCACTAAAAGATTTGCAGCGTGAATTGGAAGTTCTAGGCGATAAATTTAAAAATGCAGACCTGATCGAAATGGCGGTGGATTGCTATGATATTATTTATTCGCCCAAGCGCAGTTGGAGCTATCAAAAAATCCCAGGTTTAATCGAGGCCGTGAATCCGACTTTTCAAGAAGAGCAGCAGCTTGTTTATCTGATTTGGAAAAAGCCCTGGATGTCAGTGACTCGTGAGACCTTTATTGGTTCTGTGCTTGAGCACCTCGGTGCCCGCATTGTCAGCTTCGAGCCAGGCGAAAAATATCCGGTCATCCCAGTTGAAAACTATCTGGATTGTTTTTTTCTTTTCTCATCCGAGCCTTACC
>JANNCH010000100.1:0-12178 GCA_031386315.1 Pseudobdellovibrionaceae bacterium | reverse complement strand
GCCTGTGAGCAAGCTTCGTGCGGCTCAAGATAGCTGGGGCGCAGAGCCCATCTATAGTTCATACGTGTCTGATAATGAAAACGGAATCGCGATGTTCTCTTCGCGTGGTCCAACATTGGATGGCCGCACAAAACCTGAAATCGTTGCGCCTGGAACGAATGTTCTAAGCGTACGTTCGCAGGTTCCAGGGGCAAGTCCACTTTGGGGTGTCTATAATAATGATTACGCTTGGTCAGGCGGAACGTCGATGGCGACGCCGTTGGTTGCGGGTGCGGCCTCTGTGGTTCGTCAGATTGTTCAAGAAAAATGGGGAGTGCAAGCTCCGTCAGGTGCCTTGTTGAAGGCGGTTTTATTGCATTCAGCAGATGACTTGTATCCAGGTCAATATGGTGAAGTCGGCAAATCAAAAGGGCAAGAGTTGCTCACTCGTCGTCCGAATTCGGATGAAGGTTATGGACGTGCCGATCTTGCAAACGTGGTTGGTTTGACTTCGGCTGGAACGACTTTGGTTGATAACAAGTCGGGTGTGGCTCAGGGGGCTGAGGCGACCTATGAGTTCACAGCGACCAAAAGCTTCAGCCTTGTAGCCAATGTTGTTTGGACAGATGCCCCGGGCTCTGCCAATGCAGCGAAGGCTTTGGTGAATGATTTGGATCTTTCATTGGTTTCTTCAGGTGCAGTTGTTGTGGCCCCTAATGATCACATCAATAACAATGAGCTTATTGAAAAATCAGCATTGCCTGCGGGCACTTACAAACTCGTTGTGAAGGGTTACAATGTTCCTCAAGCAGCGACTGGTGGACAGCCTTTTGCCCTTGTTTACAGCATTAAGTAAGTTCTCAGATTGATTGCGTAAGATATTGAAATTGTTAAAGGGATGCGCAGTTGTGTGCATCCCTTTCTTTTTTTCATGTCACACTGCTCTTGATTGATAACTCGTGTCAAATTTGATATACCTTCTTTGTTTCGAGGTCCATTTTCAGGGGGTTTCTGAATGGTGACATTCAATGTTGGTGATAATGCTGTCTATCCAGGTCATGGTGTTGGTCGTGTAACTGCGATCGAGACTAAAGAGATCCTAGGTAATAAGCAGACCTTCTATTCTTTATTGATTCTTGAGACTGGAATGAAAATCATGATTCCACGTGATAACGTGATGTCTGTGGGATTGCGCCCGATCATTTCTAAAGAAGAAGCCAATACAGTTTTGGGTATTTTGAAAGAAAAAGACGTAAAAATCGATAATCAGACATGGAATCGCCGCTATCGCGAGTACATGGAAAAAATCAAAACAGGTTCTGTTTTTGAAATTGCTGAAGTTTTACGCGATTTATTCCTTCTGAAAGCTGATAAAGAGCTCTCGTTTGGTGAACGTAAAATGCTAGACAGTGCACGCACTCTTTTGTTGAAAGAGCTTTCTTTGGCAACTAGCCAAGAAGATCTCTTCAAAGAAGAAGAGATGAAGCATATTTTCGGCATGAATCCGTAGACTATTCGAATAATTTAAGAGTAAATAAAAGGGCTTAGTTGCATAAACTAAGCCCTTTTTGCGTTTAAATCATCGGAGTTTAAAACATGTCCAACATTCGCGTTCGTTTCGCGCCATCACCTACTGGTTATTTGCACATTGGCGGGGCTAGAACGGCTCTTTACAATTATATGTATGCAAAAAAAATGGGTGGCAAATTTATATTGCGTATCGAAGACACGGATGAAGCGCGTTCAACACAAGAATCTTTACGTGGTGTTGTCGATGACCTAGTTTGGTTGGGTTTGATATGGGACGAGGGTGTGGATCCTGTCACATTGAAAGACATGGGGTCGCATGCGCCTTATCGTCAAAGTGAGCGTATGGTGCTTTATAAAGAAATCGCGCAGAAGCTTTTGAACGAAGGCAAAGCTTATTACTGTTTTATGACGGATGCTGAAATCGAAGTTCAGCGTGAACAAGCTAAGGCCGCGGGTGGTTCTTTGCACGTGGTTTCGCCCTATGCGGATATGCCGCTGGCAAAGGCCCTCGAAAAAATCAAAGCCGGCGAGTCTGCAGTTGTGCGTTTTAAAACCCGTGAATTGAAAAAAGACTATATCCTAAAAGACCTTGTTAGAGGTGATGTACGCTTCCCTTCGGATATGGTGGGGGACTTTGTTCTGCTACGTTCTCAAGGGATGCCGGTTTACAATTTCTGTTGTGCTATTGATGATCACTTGATGCAGATTTCTCACGTGCTACGTGCCGAAGAGCATTTGCCGAATACACTTCGGCAGTTGATGATCTATGAAGCCATGGGGTGGAAGACTCCAGAGTTCGGGCATATTTCTTTGATCTTAGATGAAGATCGTCAAAAACTTTCTAAACGCAAAGGGGCTGTGGCCTGCGGGCAATTCAAAGACGATGGCTATTTGCCAGAAGCGGTTTTGAACTTTATTGCTCTGCTTGGATGGTCGCATCCAGAAGACAAAGAAGTCATGAGTTTGGATGAAATGATTCAAGGGTTTTCTTTGGACCGTATGATTCTTTCGGGAGCGATCTTTGACCGAGTGAAATGCAAGTGGATGAATTCGATGCATTTGCGCTCGACTCCTAACAAAGAACTTTGGCAGCTTGTCGAGCCTTTTTTGGTGCGCGAAAAAATTCAGTTGCCGAGCGATCCTGCTTGGCAAGAGCAGTGCATTGCTACCTTTAAGCATTCGATGGAAGTATTGACGGACGCAGTGACGTTGTTCCGTCCGCTGGATGACGCTTCATTTGTTATTCTTGATGAATCCGAAGAGACTTTGAAGTGGGAACCAACCAAAGCTGTCTTGTCGGCATGGCATGATCTTGTGGCAGCCCACCCATCGGATTATATGACTGAAGCTGAATTTTTGAAAATGCAGGATGAAGTTAAAAACAAAACGGGAGCAAAGGGCAAAAATCTTTTCATGCCGATTCGAATTGCAGTCATTGGTAAACCGCACGGGACTGAACTGAAAACCTTGGTTCCATTGATGATGAAAAATTCACTGCTTGCACGTGCGCAGCAAGCCTTGGCAAAAGCATAGTACATCATACTAGACTGATTTAAAGAGGATATTATGGCACTGAAGTTGTACAACACGCAAAGCAGAAAACTTGAAGACTTCAAACCAATCAAGGAAAATGAAGTCTCTATTTATGTTTGTGGGCCGACGGTCTACGACTTGCTTCATGTTGGAAATTTTCGTGGTCCGGTATTTTTTAATATGGTTCGTAATTGGCTGACACATATTGGGTACAAAGTAACCTATGCGACTAATTTTACAGACGTGGATGATAAAATCATCCAACGCGCGAACGAGCGTGGAATGGAATCAACGGCTCTTGCTCACCAGTATATTGAAGAATATAAAAAAGATTACGCTGCTCTTGGGTTGAAGCCTGCGGATATGAGTCCCAATGTGACTGACGCCATGGATGAAATCATCAAAATGGTACAAATGTTGATCGATAATAAAAAAGCTTATACTGCAGGTGGCGACGTTCTATTTTCGATTCCGTCGTATCCTGAATACGGCAAATTAAGTGGTCGTAAGCCAGACGATATGTTGGCCGGAGCACGTGTCGATATCGACGAGAAAAAGCATAACCCGCCAGATTTTGCTCTGTGGAAAGCTGCGAAACCGGGTGAGCCTTCTTGGAAATCTCAGTGGGGTCCGGGACGCCCTGGCTGGCACATTGAATGTTCTGCGATGATTCAAAAGCACCTTGGACCTCAAATTGATATTCACGGTGGTGGAACAGACTTGATCTTCCCGCACCATGAGAATGAAATTGCACAGAGTGAAGGTTGCAGTGGCAAAAACTTTGTAAAATATTGGCTGCATTGGAGCATGCTGAACTTTGGCGGACAAAAAATGTCTAAATCCGTGGGCAATATTATTTCGTTGCGTGAATTTATAAAGCTCTACAATGCAGAACTTTATAAATGGTTGATGCTCAGTGTGCATTACCGAACGACCTGTGATTTTAGTGATGAGGCGATTCATCGCTCGATCAGTGGTCTGGCGCGTATTTATTCGGCTCTGCGTGTGGCTGAGAGCTATGATACTGCGAGCGTGACTGCCGACACTGCTTTTGTGAAGCTGACGGATGAGGCTTGGCAAAAAATCACCGAAGCCATGAATGATGACTTTGGGACTCCGCTAGTTTTCGCGGCGGTCTTTGAAGTCGTACGTGCTTTCAATACTCAAGTGAAATTAGGGATGAAGGCAAGCCCTGCTATTCAAGGCAAGGCCTTGGCATTCGCTCAATTTGTACAAAAAGTAAGTGCGCTCACAGCTTTGTTTACCCAGCCTGCTAATGATTATTTGAATGCCTTAGATGATATGCTTTTAAAGGATCTAAAAATTTCTCGTGAAGATGTGGATGCCGTTGTAGCTGAAAGATTGAATGTACGCGCAGCGAAGGATTATAAAAAATCAGATGAGTTGCGCGACAAACTTTTGGCAATGGGTATTTCTGTGATGGACACACCTGCGGGAAGTTTTTGGGAAGTCGCTAAATAGCCATGGCGAATTTGACTATCTGTGACCACGAAAAAATCTTGCACCTGCTGGTGATCCTTTTTTCTCTTGTGGCGTTTCTACGATGATGGTCTTTGGTGGATATCTTGGGGCTAAGCTGTAAGGTGTGTATTCTTCAATTCTTGCCCAGTGATCAAAAGTATTATTGAGTGTGCCTTTGCGGCAGGCTTCTTTAACAAACTCTACCAGTGCGCCACCTTTGCCAGCTTTTTTATATTGGTAAGGTTTAAAAGGACCCCAATAAAAACTGGCATTTTTTTTCAAGCTCGTGCCATCATTCATGAGTTCTTTCATTTTCCAAACAGCACAGTGAATATTTTTTTCTTCGTTGCGTGTTTCCTGTTGAGAGCGAAAACATTTGTTTCCATTTTTTAAACTTTTTTTATCTTCTTTTGTTTGATAAAAGACATCTGCGCCAGTCATTTGATACAAGCCTGTGCTTGGTGTATTTTTGTGGTCATTCGGGGTATGAGAATGGGTGTTCCATTTGCTTTCGACATAGGAAAGGCCCATCATCAGCTCGGTCCACACTTTTGTTTTGTCGACCTTGTTGCACTCGGGTTTGAGCTCTTCGGGTAGAACTGTATTCAATCCACTCGCCTTGATTTCATTGGTCAGATAGCTTTCTTTGGCAAAACGCGCAGATGGTGCCGGAGGTGCCGATTTTTTTGATTCGGAACGCGCCACCGAATAGGACGAGAAAAGCCCCATAAACAAACCGATAATAATAAAATATGAGGCCTTTTTCATAAGTCCTCTATCGGCTGAAAACAGCAAAACATGACAGACTTAAGTCTAGAGTTGGTGGGTCCCAGCTAAAAAGTGCTCACTCTGGAGCAAGGCGGCACAGAGGTGCAATATGAATTGGTTGTGATAGACTTTAGTTTTATTGGAGCACTTTTTGGCAAAAGCATTTAAAAAAAATTTCCAGTTAGTTTCTGATTTTAAGCCAGCGGGTGACCAGCCCAAGGCTATCGAGCAGATTGTTGGAAACTTCAATGCAGGGCTAAAATACCAAACGCTATTGGGTGTGACGGGTTCTGGTAAGACTTTTTCGATGGCGCATACAATTGCGCAGCTCAATCAACCGGCCTTGATTTTAGCTCCGAACAAGACTTTGGCAGCACAGTTGTATGCCGAATTCAAAGAGCTTTTCCCAAAGAATGCGGTCGAGTATTTTGTGAGCTACTACGACTACTATCAACCTGAAGCCTATATCCCATCGACAGATACTTTTATCGAAAAGGATTCTGCCATCAATGAGCAAATCGATCGCATGCGACATTCGGCGACACGTTCGTTATTTGATCGTCGAGATGTTATTATCGTTAGCTCGGTATCTTGTATTTATGGTTTGGGTAGCCCAGAGGCCTATGAAGGCATGATGATTCAAGTAGTAGCGAATACAGAAATCAAGCGTGATCATCTATTGCGCGAATTGATTCGTATTCAATACCAGCGAAACAATGTGGATTTTCATCGTGGAACTGTGCGCGTGCGAGGGGACAGTGTTGAGATTTTTCCTCCATATGAAGAGCAACGGGCTGTCCGCATTGAATTTTTTGGTGATTATATTGAGCGTTTGTCATGGATTGATCCACTCACAGGGCAAATTCTTGAAGAACTTGATCAAGTGGGTATTTATCCGGGCAGCCACTATGCGACGACTGAAGACAACGTAAAGCGAGCTATTGGAACGATCCAAGAAGAACTACGTCATCGTTTGGTGGATTTAAATTCACAGATAAGATTATTAGAAGCTCAACGTCTCGAGCAAAGAACTTATTTTGATATCGAGATGATGGAACAAATGGGTTTTTGCCAAGGCATCGAAAACTATTCGCGTCACTTAACGGGGCGAGGCCCGGGCGAGCCACCACCAACACTTTTAGAATACTTCCCAAAAAATTTTGTTACTTTTATTGATGAGTCCCATATCACAGTGCCACAGATTGGTGGCATGTATCGCGGGGATCGTGCCCGTAAAATGAACCTTGTAGAGCATGGATTTCGTTTACCAAGCGCTTTAGACAATCGACCGTTAAATTTTCAGGAATTTGAAAAAATGATGGATAAGGTCGTCTATGTTTCGGCAACTCCAAATGCCTATGAATTTGAAAAATCGGAAGGTGTGATCGTAGAACAAATCATTCGCCCTACGGGGTTGATTGATCCTGTTGTAGAAGTGCGTCCGGTAAAACATCAAGTAGATGATTTGCTGAAAGAGATTCGTATTCGTGTTGAAAAGAAAGAACGCGTTCTTATCACAACCCTCACGAAGCGATCTTCTGAAGATTTGACCGAATACTATGAATCACTTGGCGTGAAAGTAAAATACTTGCACAGTGAAATTCACACAGTGGAAAGAACTGAAATTTTGCGTGATTTACGCTTGGGCGTATTTGATGTGCTTGTAGGTATCAACTTGCTTCGCGAGGGTATTGATATTCCAGAAGTGAGCTTGGTGGGGATTACAGATGCCGACAAAGAAGGATTCTTAAGGTCCGAGAGATCACTGATTCAGACCATTGGGCGGGCAGCACGAAACATCAATGGTCACGTTATTTTGTATGGCGACAGGATTACGGATTCCATGCGCAAGGCAATGAGCGAAACTGAGCGTCGCCGTGGAATTCAGAATCAATACAATATTGATCATAATATCACCCCAGCGACGATTAAGAAAAAAATCAGTGAAGGACTGGGCGATATGTTTGACGGATCGCTGTCTTCGCCACTGAATGCTGAAAATAAAAATGCCAGTCTGTTTGAAAGGTTTTCAAAAGAGCCTTCTAAAATTGGGCAAGAAATCGAAAAATTACGCAAGCGCATGAAAGATTTTTCTGGAAAGTTAGAATTTGAAGAGGCCGCAAAAGTGCGTGATGAAATCAAACGTCTGCAAATTCTAGAACTTAATTTGCGTAATGATGAAATAGGCAGCACGCAAGATAGTGAGCCCGAAAAGTGAGCAGAATCCGCTTTGATGAGCTGAAAGAAAAAGTCCGCGAGTATCCGCTGCAAAGTGGTGTTTACATAATGAAAAGCTCGATCGATAAGATCATCTATATCGGCAAGGCAAAAAACCTTAGAAACCGCGTGCGTAGTTATTTTACAGATAGCAAAGATCATTCGACGAAAACTCGATTATTAGTTTCAAATATACATGAAGTCGAATACATTCTGACAAAGACCGAAGTCGAAGCTTTTTTATTAGAAGCTTCGCTCATTAAGAAACATCGTCCGAAATACAATATACGTTTACGTGATGATAAAGCCTATCCCTATATCCGTTTAAGTTGGGCAGATTCATTTCCCCGACTATATTTGGCCCGTAAAGTAAAGAAAGACGGATCCCTTTATTTTGGACCTTATACCAGTGGTATGGCCGTACATGGGACTATTCGTTTTTTAAATCGCACATTTAAAATTCGTGATTGCACGGATGCTATGTTTAAAACTCGAAAACGTCCTTGCATGACCCATCAGATCGGTCGTTGCACGGCTCCGTGTGTGGATTTAGTGACTAAAGAAGAATACAAATCCGAAGTCGAAGGGGCGAAGCTTTTTTTAAAAGGACAAAACAAAAAAGTTTTAAAAACCCTCAAAGAACGCATGATGCTTGCGGCCACTGAAGAAAAATTTGAAGTGGCGGCCAGGTTGCGTGATTCAGTCGAAGCTATTAAAGCTATTTTAGAAAAACAAGCAGTGATCAACGATACCTCGGATAAAGATCAAGATGCTATCGCATTCTTTGGTGATGAACGGGGCTGCTTGATTGAAACTGTGCATATCCGTGCGGGGCGAGTGATCGGTACACGCCCTCACTATTTGCCTCAGCTCAATCCACTAGATCCCTTAGAGGATCATCGTGAGTGGTTGGTGGATTTTTTAAATCAATATTATGATGACAACTTTATCCCTGATGAAGTTTTGCTATCCGTTGAAATCGGCTCTGACCTAATGAAGCTGATGGAAGCCGTACTACTTGAGCGTTCAGGCAACAAAGTGGTTGTTCGTTTTGCTGGCGATAGTCGCGGTCAAGAGCTCGTCGAAATGGCTGGGGTCAATGCAGAGGCACACTTTCTTAAGTATGTTTCAAAATCAGAAGAAAAATTACGTGGCTTAGATGAAATACGGGAACGATTCGGTTTAATGCAAAGACCTCAACGCATTGAATGTTACGATATTTCAAATTTTCAAGGTTCAGAAACTGTAGCTTCGCAGGTGGTTTTTGAGGACGGTGTCCCAAGCAAAGATAACTATCGACGCTATAAAATTAGAACTGTTGAAGGCAATAATGACTTTGCTTCGATGTATGAGGTTTTGAGTCGTCGCTTTAAACATAAAGAATATGATGATCCTGATTTAGTTGTCATTGATGGTGGCAAGGGGCAGCTTTCGCAGGCCATGAAAATTCTTGAAGAGATAGGTCGCCAAGACATCCCGGTTGTTGGTTTGGCCAAGGCTCGTACTGAACGAGATTTTCAATCCGCAGAGGTTTCCAGCACTGAAGAGCGATTCTTTCTGCCGGGGCGACAAAATCCGCTGACTTTTCGGTCGAACTCTGAAGCCCTGCATATTCTAGTGGGTATTCGCGACGAAGCCCATCGGTTCGCGATCACTTACCATCGCAAATTGCGTGAAAACACCTCGCTTGAAAGCGAGCTTGATATGGTCATTGGCCTGGGTGAAAAACGAAAGCGCGAGCTTTTGATCAAATTTAAATCTGTCGAGGATATTCGCGTGGCCGATGCCGAACAAATTGCAGAGCTGAAAGGCTTCAACTTAGTCCTTGCTGAACGAATACTTTTGCAACTCAACGAAGGAGAAGATTCCGAGATAGAGATTGAAAATCCATCGGATGCTACCTAAGATAAAGCATGCCCGAAAATAACGATTCTAAAAACAGATCTTCCAAAGCCGCCTTTTTTGTGGGGCTAGGCATTTTGTTGAGTCGTATTTTCGGTTTGGTCCGTGAGCGCATCATGGCCCATTATTTTGGAAATTCAGATGCCAGTGATGCCCTCAAGGCGGCTCAAAAAATTCCTAATTTTTTACAAAACCTTTTTGGCGAAGGCGTCCTGTCGGCTAGCTTTATTCCTGTCTATGCCGAGCTTTTAGCCCACGACAAAGAAGAAGAGGCCGCAAAAGTCGCTTCGGTCATTGGCAGCTTACTTTTTTTGATGACCTCGCTTTTGGCTCTGCTCGGGGTTTTTGCAACGCCTTGGTTGATCGATGTGATTGCACCGGGATTTGAAGGGGCAAAACGTCAGCTGACAATCGACATCGTGCAAATTTTGTTTCCGGGAGCTGGGTTTTTAGTTTTATCGGCGTGGTGTTTGGGGATTTTGAATTCACATCGTCGATTTTTTCTTTCATATGTTGCGCCGGTTGTTTGGAATATCACGATCATTGCCACATTGATTTATTGGGGACGTTCACAGAACCAAGAAAATTTAGCTATCTATGTTGCCTGGGGGTTAGTGGCGGGAAGCTTTCTGCAATTTGCGGTGCAAGTTCCCACTGCGTTAAGATTAGCTAAAAAAGTTCGTCCCTCATTATCTGTTAAGATCAAATCTGTTAAAGCCATTTTAAAAAGTTTTGGTCCTGTGGTTATTTCACGCGGGGTAGTGCAAGTCAGTGCCTATATCGATAATATTTTAGCTTCGCTTTTGCCAACAGGGGCCGTATCCGCCTTGGCCTATGCACAGACTTTATATTTACTACCCATCAGTCTTTTTGGAATGAGTGTTTCTGCCGCCGAATTGCCAGAGATGTCTCAGGCCCGTGGCACACGCGAAGAGATCGCTATTTATTTACGTAAGCGTTTGAATGCAGGGCTATCAAAAATCGCATTCTTCATTATTCCGTCCGCAGCGGCTTTTTTATTTTTAGGTGATATTGTGGTCAGCGCACTTTTTCAAACGGGTGAGTTTCGCCATGACAGCACGATGTATGTATGGACAGTGCTTGCCGGGGCGACAGTTGGTTTGCTGGCGTCCGCTATGGGGCGTTTGTACTCATCATGTTTTTATTCGCTCAAAGACACTAAGAGCCCTTTGAAGTATGCATTTGCACGAGTTGTTTTGACCACAGTGCTTGGATGGCTGTTTGCTTTTCATTTACCCCATTGGGTGGGATTGCCTGAATCCTGGGGGACCGTAGGCTTGACGGCCTCTGCTGGGATTGCTGGTTGGATTGAATTTCATTTTCTTCGAAGGCGTTTGAATTCAATCATTGGTCAAACTGGATTGACTAAAATATATCAATTAAAACTTTGGGCCTCGGCCATTGTTGCTTGTGCATTGGGATTCGGGGCCAAAGAACTTTTCGGTGAACAATTTTTCATTCTGCGTGCCGTTCTTTGTCTGGGACTTTTTGGTATAAGTTACTTTGTGTTTTGCTATTTGCTTGGTGTTGAACATGTGCGCCCGATTATGGATAAAGTAAGTAAAAAACTAGGTCGTAAATAGACTTTACTTGCAGTTGATATAACCATAGGTAGGATAGACACAGAGGTTTTTCTTCGTGAATTCATCTGTGTGGACCCCACTAAAATTTCCTTTTTATAGAACTTTTTGGATTTGTGCCTTTCTCTCAAACCTTGGCACTTGGATTCAAGACGTGGCTGCTAGTTGGGTGATGACACATCTTTCTTCATCACCACTGATTATTGCACTGCTATCATTCGCAAACAGTCTGCCTTTAGTTTTGCTTTCGATTCCGGCGGGCTATATGGCGGATACCCGTGACCGACGCAAAGTTTTATTGTTGGCATTGGCTTTGATGTTTTTAGCATCACTATTTTTGGGGATCAATGTATACAACGGCCATATCTCGGAAGTGATGTTGTTATCGCTCACTTGTGTGATGGGAATAGGTGCAGCCCTCAGTGGTCCGGCATTTCAAACAGTTGTTTCGGACTTAGTTCCTACCGAAGAGCAGCAAAATTCGATTTTAGTTTTTTATATGGGAATCAATGCCACTCGTGTATTAGGTCCCGCACTGGGGGGTGGTGTATTGAGTTCTTTCGGACCAAGTGCTGCTTTTTGGATGAATACCATTTCGTTTTTTGGTTTGATTTTATTTGTGATCAAATGGCCACTGCCGAAACGAGATTTCGCAGCTCTTGCGAAAGTAAAAGCTCAACCTGAAGAGCTCGCCATGCTTTTTTCTATTCACAATATTCGTTTGTGGATCGAAATTCTAGTGGTCACATTCTGTGCTTCATGTCTTTGGGCTTTGTACCCGACAAAGGGGCGGGTAGAGTTGTTGCTAAACTCATGGCAATACGGCTCTTTACTAGGATGTTTGGGATTGGGTGCCTGTGTGAGTGCGCTATTTTCAAAAAAATTAATGGGCGGGGCCACCGCACAGTCGTTAGCTTTGGCCTATTTGTTTTTCTCGTTAGGATTATTGTCCATGGGTATTGGTGATTCTTATCTTTGGATGTGTCTGGGAATGTTCTTAGCCGGAGTCGGTTGGATCGTACTTGCGACATTGATGAATATGAGTTCACGGCAGCTGACAGGCAAATCACATTTGAAGGCGACAATGCTGGGTGTGTTTTTTGCGGTGTTTTATTTAGGCATGGCTAGCGGCAGTGTGGCCTGGGGATTTATGGCAAAGCTTGAAG
>JANNCH010000013.1:0-3315 GCA_031386315.1 Pseudobdellovibrionaceae bacterium | reverse complement strand
AACACCACACACAAAACACACCCACCCCCCCCCCCCCCCCCCCCCCCCCCCCCCCCACAAACCCCGATTAGAACAACACCTTAAAGGGGATACAATTTCATGATATATTTCGTGGAGTTTATACTCGAAGCTACTTCATGGAGAAACTCCAAAATACCAAGAAATAGAGCCTATATAAGAGAAAAGAGGATTTGCTATAAAAATCTAAATATGGTAGTCTGAATGTATGTGAGAAAAACCATCAGAGCTATCATCGGTCGATCGACCTTCAGTCAAGCCGAACACTGAAGTATGAAATAGAAATTTTACTCCAGAGAAAACCTTTGACGTTCGTGGGCAATTTCATCTTCCTTCGAATATCAATCTTCCCCCAGCGCTAGCCGATATCCCCAATATTCTCAAAAAACTCTGATTCCCAGATAACATTATCAAAGAAATGATGGAAGGAATGGCGGACAAGCTCTCTCCAGTATTATCTTCCCCCTCGATTGATCCCAAGATAAAAGAGCGACTTCTTAGCTTGGTCGTAGAGAAACTAGAAGATATCTCCAGGTACTCTAAGGAGGGCCTACAGAGCTGGGCATCAGATTTACGTGAAGTGATGACTGCGAATACACTGCCAGATCCGAGGACCGATATGTCCTTCTATCACAAGAAATTTATAGGATTGCGAATACAGAATTTAGGAGATATCACCAGTGGTCTCATGGTCGCCTATGGTCCTCGCACCACGGTCGGGAAGTTCTCCTACAATGGACTCGACTACACCGCGCTTCGAGACGGAATACGTGGTATCGATGGGAAGCTCGGGCTCAATATCTGAAATTTCATCGACCAGTATGCTACACGAGGAACGGAAGCACTCGGTAAGAGTATGAGTGCATATACGGGAAGCTTCCGAGGAGACATAGCAACCGAGAACCTTCGAGGTGTCCTCGCGGAGAATATCTTGGATCAGATCGAGACGAAGCTCGGAACAAAACTAGAATCTCGACAGCATATCCTGAACCTCACAAAAAGTGGAACCCTGAACCTTGAATCGTTCATAAAAGGAACAAAAGAATATGACATCGCTACTTTCATACAGATGTATCTCGGACAACTCACTAATTTTCAGTCAAAAGAACGCTCGATCACGAATATTCGCAATACTGCTGAAGGAAAAAATGACTTCTTGATTGCGGGAACCTCATTTGTCGAAGATCATCCATTCAAAGAAAAAAAGGAAATCTGAGACCTCAAACTCTGAGAAATACTCGTCACGCTGTTCTGAGCATCACAAGCGCTCCCCTATATCGGAACTGGAACTGGAATAATTAGTGATACTCTCGCTCTGCGTTCTGGGTTAGACTCAGAGGGGTGACAAGCTAACAAAGCCATATCAGCTCTATGAATAATCGGTTGATGAGTAAATATGCTTACACTTGATGCAGTTCCTCTCGATAAACTCTTCAAAGCAAAAAAAATTGGAGAAGCACTTGCACTCGTCAAGAGAGTACTCGAACAACTCCCTCGAGCGATCGAACAGGCCATAAAGGTCTGAGAAATAAATCCTGTGAAACTCTCTGGTATTATCGAATGACTCGAAAAAATCGCCATTCGACTGGAACAGAATGGAATACCCTTAAATAGCTATATTACGAAGATAAAGGAATTCCTCAGTACTCCAGCTTCATGAGTGAATCAAGTCAAGAAAGCTCGAGAAACGGGGGAAGCGAGGACTACTATCGCTCAGTGAAGAGTTAGAGATATCGGGCCAGCTATAGATCGCAATCTTTCCATCAGAAATGACACTCAACGAATAGCGCTTATGCAAGCAGATTTTCCTGAGCTTCGTAGCCTCACAGCCGACCAATTCAAAGAACTTATAAAAATCCATGAATTCAAAGAATTAGGAGAAACCGTTTGAAAATACAGTATCCAAACTCTGGGCACAAAACAACGGAAAACCAATGATCTCCTCGTAAATTCATGAATGGATACAGATATAGCGAAGAATCTCGTAAAAAAACTTATCAAATGAGGGTACCTCTGAGAGGTAGCTGAGGTAGATAAACTAAATACTGTGGTCGATGATTCCAGAAAAATCATTGATTCAATGACGAAGAAAGGTATCAATATGGTCACTTTCCTCGAAAAGTTGGAGTATGATATTCAAAATGGTCGAGCCAAGGGAGTCGACCAGAGTCACATAAATGCAATTGTTTTCACCGATCCTGAAATGCGCTCAGGAAGTAATCTCAAAACGTATCTAGAAGCTTTCTCGCTCAAAGTGCCAGACTGACTCGAAGCCATGTTCACTCAGGCAAAAGCCTTCGCGAAAACAGAGCAAATGGCTGAACTCATACGATCACCTCGACTGATCAAGGCAGATACCATAATGCCGATGACAGTCGGTAGTTCTGGAAAAGTTGAACAAATATGACTCTTGGAAGCCTTTCTTAAAAGTGGGAGCTCAGGAGAGATAGAAAAATTTCTCACAACTCAAGTAGCAAAGAGGTATGCTGGTGGAAGTTTCCTGAGTCAGTGCGGAGAGCCCACGATCATAAAACTCATTCTCGAAAAAGCTTCAACAAATGACATCCTCTATTCAAGTGTTCTTTCAAAACTTCTGGGGGCTATCCCCGAAACAACGCCTCTGGAAACACTGAGTCTCTTGAAAGGAAAAGTCGCAGAAGCCATGAAAAAAAGAATATTAGATGAGAGTTTTGGAAAATCTCTCGCTGCTCGGTTAGATCTTCTCCTGGATAAATACAATCCATATACCATCGTTCAATGATACCTTCGAGGCGAGGGGAATATAGATGAGACGAGGAGACTCTTAAGCCAATCAGGAAGTGACCTGAGAAATGCATGGAATAGCAATATCATAATTACAGTTCGAAATCAAGATCCAAAAGAGTTCCTCGAACTCTTACGTAGAGGAGAACCTGAGTTTATCAATAGTTGAGTTGTCCATAACCTCGCAGACTTTATATATCTTAAGTTTGATCGACTCGAAAAAAGTCAACAAAATGATCTGAGATCTTGGTTCGACAAAGGTGGAAAATATGAGTCCATTTATAACAACTGGAGTGGTACAATAAAATCTATACTTTTCCCGGAAAGATTCTGAAAATAAATAGTCAGTAACTCATTGATCACTAGAAGATTTTCTCTGATATTGATAAAAGTTTAGGCTCTTGCCTAGAAGATTTTAATAAAATTAAGATTTTCTAGGCTTTTTTATAAAAAGTTTTAATCATTCTAATGAGTTCTTTTTCAAGTTCAACTGTTTCTTTGGTATATCTCCATTCACACTCTTTTAAGTGGAGA
>JANNCH010000619.1:0-2008 GCA_031386315.1 Pseudobdellovibrionaceae bacterium | reverse complement strand
TACATCGCCAATACGACGGGCTTTGTTCTGTGCAAATAAATAAGCACCTTGGCCTTCCATAGCCCATGTTGAACCCGCATTGCTACCAAGATCGGATTCTTCTTCCATACGGTTGCGATTCATATGTTTGTATTGACGATCTGTCGGAATGGCCATCTGCTGAGATTCAGAATAGCGCGGGGCTTTTTTGATTTCAGCGGCAGTGACATCCCCAGGTGAGCTTCCAAAAAGCTTATCCATTGTCGCGCAACCGGTATTTAAACAGCTCATCACAAGGCATACCGCAAATACTAATTTCCACATTACATTTTTATTCATTGGATTTTCACCACACCTTTTTCAGTTACCAGAGCAGACAAAGTTTTTTGTGTTTCTAAATTTTTTACTTTCACCGTGTCACCGATGAAACCCGTATCTTGGGCTTCTAGATTGGCCGTGATTTCAAAATCAGCCTCACCTAAAATAGCTTTTACCATCTGCCCGCGCTTCATCGCAGGCTCACGCTTAATATCAGAAGACCAAAGTGGCTGACCAATTTGCAAACTTTTTGCTAACTGCTGCCCTTGTACATCTTCGATACGGACTGCATTGTCTTTGGCAAAAGTGACATCTACTGAAGCCAATTTTAAATCACCCGATTGTATGCGCTCTCCTAATTGGATGAATCTAGTCGCCACAGGGGTTAGTTTTGTGATGCGAACTGACCCAGAAATCCATTTCATCGAACGCGCATCTGTATCACGCACAGGAATTAAAAAAGAACCCTTGCCATTGATTTGACTGTAGTCGAGCTCCCATGGACCACCGGCCGGGAAGGGTGCGCTTTGCACATTCACCTTGTAACCACAATCACCGCAACGTGATTTCAAAATATTCGTCACACGTCTTTCGACCTCTAGTTTAGAAATAGGTGCCGATGATTTTTTAATTAGTAGCTCTGTCGGGATTTTGAAACCGACGTTCAAGCGTTTTAAAGATCCACTGTCTTCCATCTCTTTTTTCATCAAATTAGAAATATCAAGGGCTGTGATTTTTTCATTTTCTGGCAGGATCAATGTATCCAATACATTCAGTAGCTCTTCTGTTGGCTCTTCGACTTGCACAACATCGCCAACACGGATAACTGCACGTTGTGAAACTTCAACTGGTGAGGTGAAGATCACTTCAGTTCTAGCCCAAGCCATGCAAGATAGAAATGTTAAGAACAGAAAAATTCTCATACCACTACCTTAAGTTATTAATGCTTTGAAGCATTTGATCGGAAGCTTGAATCACTTTGCTATTTGTTTCATAGGCACGCTGTGCGGTGATCATATTCACCATTTCATCTGCAATATTCACGTTTGAGGTTTCGAGCTGACCTTGTGAAAGGTATCCCGTCCCATTCAAGCCTGGGCGATTTTCAATGGCCTGACCGCTTGCAGGTGTTTGCATAAATAAATTTTTACCAACCGCTTTTAGACCTGCGGGATTTACAAAGTTTGTTACATTGATCTGACCAATCGTTTGCGGAGCATCGGCCAAACCACTGATCACACGCACTTCGCCGCTTGAGGCAATCTCAAGTCCTGCCACATTTGGCGGAACAGTGATTTCGGGTTGCAAAAAATTTCCATTTTTATCTACGATTTTACCCGCCGGATCTTTTTTGAAAGCACCATCACGGGTGTAAGCAATTTGTCCATCCGGAGTTAGTACTTGAAAAAATCCCGAGCCTTCGATTTGCACATCCAATGGATTTTTAGTAATGGCCGCATTACCATGTGAAAAGTCTTTTTGCACGGCGGCCGCGCGCACTCCAAGTCCGACTTGCACTCCATTCGGAGAATACGAATTAGCGCCCGTTGAAGCCCCTGGCTCTTTTTGCGTTTGGTACATAAGGTCTTCAAATTCTGCACGAGATTTTTTGAAGCCATTGGTTGAAACGTTGGCGATATTATTGGCGATGACATCCATATTCGTCTGTTGGGCCGCCATACCTGTCGCTGCTGTGTTCAAACTTTTAACC
>JANNCH010000005.1:0-1708 GCA_031386315.1 Pseudobdellovibrionaceae bacterium | reverse complement strand
TTCAATTTGTGAATAATCCACAGATAATAGTTTTTTGCCTTCGTCTGCAATAAATGCTTTACGTACTAGTTGACCACGGGCTGTGCGAATCGGGATATTTTGTAAATTTGGATGATTGCTTGAAAGTCTGCCAGTGGTCGTTAAAGCCTGGTGCAAACGCGTGTGAACTCGACCGTCTTCAGCGATCATTTCTGGCAGTGCATCAACATACGTGGATTTCAATTTCGAAAGTTCTCGGAACTGCAAAACAAGTTTAGCAATGGGATGGTCCAAGCCCTGCAAAACATCGGTATCTGTTGAATACCCTGTCTTTGTTTTTTTACCAGCCTCAAGACCCAGCTTTTCAAACAGCACAACACCTAGTTGCTTGGGACTTGCGACATTGAAGGGGCCACCTGCGATCGTATGTATTTCTTTTTCAAGGGCAGCAATATCTTTGGCAAGATCAATACTTTGACCAGCTAGCAGCTCGCGATCGATGCGAATGCCTTTGTCTTCCATGGACAGCAGAATCTGTGGCAATGGCAAATCCAATTCACGGTATACAGATTCGCAATTCTGATCTTTCATTTTTTCTTGCAGTGTTGCCTGCAGAGTCAGCTGCGCCATCATGATTTGAGTGGGTGATGCAAACTCTGGCAATGTATCGCCGATTTCACGAAATAGGATTTTAGAAAAATCCGAAGCATCCCCTGCTTTTAATGCATAGGCCGCCAATTGTGAATCCCATAAAATTTCAGGATTTCGAGCACCAATTTTATGCCAGAAATTTTTCAAATCAAAACCTTGCCATTGCACTTTGATTTTATCAGTGACTGGTCCAAGGGTTTTCCAGTCGCCTTCAAATACGATAATCTCGCTGCCTTTGTGTAAATAGACGGCACGATCATCCGCATAACCCCAAAGTGGCTCGCCGTAGTCCAACCACTTTTGCAAATTGAATAGATTCATTTGAATTTCAGTCAGTTGAACATTCACATGCTTTACATTCACAGGTGTTGCGATATGAGCCGTGGCTATTGATGACATCGGCGATGGGGCCGGCGAGCTTGCACGGGCTTCTGCTGCAGACATTTCAAAATTTGTATGCTGTCCAGACTCTGCGCCCACATCACCCAGCAAGTTTTTCTCAAAGGTTTTGAAGTTGAGTTCTTGCAATAGCAGGCGCAGCTCGTCGCGTTTGAATGGACGCAAATGGTAATCTTCTAAATTTTGAGAGACCTCAACATCAGTCACAATCGTTACTAGTTTTCGAGATAAAAAAGCCACTTCTTTGGCATCAATTAATTTTTGCTTAACACTTTTGCCTTCAATTTTATCTATGTTCGCATAGATATCTTCGAGCGAGGTGAATTGTTCCAAAAGCTTGATAGCACCTTTTTCGCCGACACCTTTGACTCCGGGCACATTGTCCGAGGCATCTCCGACGATGGCGAGGTAATCAAGAAAGCGCTCGGGCGGGACCCCCCACTTTTCAGTGACCTTTGCAGAGTCATAGCGAACGTCTTTCATCGTATCGAACAACACGACATGTTCTTCAATGAGCTGTGCAAAATCTTTATCGCCACTGACAATGACGGCCTCAAGACCTTCTCTGCGAGCAAACTTAACTAGGGTGCCGATAATATCATCGGCTTCATAGAGTGGTACTTCGACAGAAGGCACACCCAAAAGATCGGCCAGTTTTTTAATATACGGTATTTGCTTC
>JANNCH010000645.1:0-6052 GCA_031386315.1 Pseudobdellovibrionaceae bacterium | reverse complement strand
CGAACATATCGAAGCCGCCGGAGTCCACTCGGGTGATAGCATGGGTGTTTTGCCCCCACAGCGTTTAAAAAATGAAACTTGCAAAAAAATTGAAGAACTGAGCCTTCAGCTAGCCAATCGAATTGGTGTTATTGGGCATCTGAACTTGCAACTTGCGATCAAAGATGATGTGGTTTTTATGCTCGAGGCAAACCCTCGCAGCTCTCGCTCAGTTCCTTTTGTTGCAAAGGCTACGAACATTCCACTTGTGGATTTGGGTGTGGCAGCCATGCTTGGTAAAACTAAAAAAGATCTCAAGCTAGATAAAATGAACTGGCGTAACTCTCCGAAGGTGTCTGTTAAGGGCGTCGTTTTCCCTTTTAAAAAATTCCCCGAAGCTGATTCATTGTTAGGACCAGAAATGAAATCCACCGGTGAAAGTATGGGACGTGGGGACAACTACCCAGAGGCCTTGATGAAGGCCATCTTATCCAGCAATGTAAAGCTACCTTTGTCGGGCGAGGTCTTTTTCTCGCTGCGAGATAAAGATAAAGAATCAATGTTTGTACTAGGTAAAGAGTTAATCAAAATGGGCTATTCATTATCGGCGACCACAGGCACAGCACAATTTTTCAAAGAAAAAGGCATCAAGTGTATGTCCCTTCGAAAAGTCCATGAAGGTCGTCCTCACTGTGTGGATCGTATTCGTTCAGGTGAAGTGGCTTTTGTGATTAATACAACGACGGGGCGACGTTCCATTGAGGCAAGCTTCGATATTCGTCGTGCCTGTACGGACTACAGCATTCCTTGTATGACAGAAAGTGACGCAGCCGAGGCTTTTACTTTGGCACTTAAAAATGCACGTACGGGTCAGACTCAGGTCAATCCTTTGGATCAAATGGAGCTTTTTTGAAAAAATAATTCTTATTCTTTCAAGTCTTCTTGTGTTTTCAATTGGCGGACATGCAGCAGAAAAAAAATGCCGAAACTCAGCCCGAAAAGATCATCATAGGCATGATCCCTACTGGCAATCCTGAAAACTTACGCAAGCAAGCTTTAGAGCTGGCGCAACAACTTCAGTTAACTCTCAATAAACCAGTGAACATTTATATATCAAAAAACTATACCGGTCTTGTCGCAGGTGATAAGACTTCTAAAAAATATTCCGAAGTTCTTGGTACAAAAGATTTGATGCCGGCAACGAATCATCAGTATAATTCAGTTCGTAATATGGTTGAATTGATGAAAATTGAACTCAAATAAAATAGAGATATGTTGATGAATGTCTTAACTGTTGAAAAACTAAATAAAACATTTAAGGGGGGGCTTTTTGAAAAGCCTCAACAAGTTTTAAAAGATGTCAGTTTCAAACTACCTGCCGAGCGTACCACTGGCTTCATTGGTAGTAATGGCGCGGGCAAAACTACGACTATTAAGTGCCTTTTTGATTTTATTCGTCCCGATAGTGGCGAGATACTGTTTTTTGGACAAAAACTTACTCGAGAGGCAAAGAACCGAATTGGTTATTTGCCCGAGCGTCCGTATCTTTATGAATTTCTAACCGGCGAGGACTTTTTGCGTCTTCATTGGATGCTTTGTCATGATTCTATTTCGGATGAATTTGAAAAAATCATGCATGATGTTTTGCAAAAAGTAAATTTGCAGGATGCGGCTAAACGTCGTCTTCGCAACTACTCGAAGGGCATGCTGCAACGAATTGGAATTGCACAAGCGATTCTTACGCAACCTGAGTTACTTATTCTAGATGAACCCATGTCGGGTTTAGATCCAGATGGTCGTGCCATGGTAAAAGATATCCTTCGCTCAGAACAAAATCGTGGAGTCAGTCTTTTTTTTAGCAGTCATTTGTTGTCCGATATGGAAGAGCTCTGTTCACATTTGGTAGTTATTGAAAAAGGGCATGTTTTATTTAACGATGAGCTTAGTTTGTTTCAAAAAGAATTTTCAAGCCTAGAACAGGCCTTTAAAGTTTTAAAGCAGGGACGTTTATGAGAGTCAAAACACTCGCCCAAACAACTTTTCGTGAAATGATGCATGAAAAGGTATTTGTTATGGTACTAGTATTGGCAGCCTTAGTCTTAACCTTGAGTTTTGCTCTGGGAGCCTTGTCTTTTTCTGAGCAGCAAAAAATATTGGCAGACTTTGGTTTTCTAGCGATCGAACTTTCATGTCTGATTATTTCGGCTTTTTTTGGTTCCTATATGATGGCTCGTGAGATTGAAAAGCAAACATGCTTGTTGATTTTATCCAGACCGATTTCGCGTGGCCAATTTATTTTTGCAAAATTCCTTGGTGTCATGGTCTTAAATTTTTTGATTGTAGTTTCACTGTCAGCTCTTTTGGCCATGCTGCTGCAAGTGAATGAATACAACGGGCATCTGCTTAATATTTCCATAATTGCTCTTAGTATTTTCATGAAGTCTGCGATTATTACGGCACTCGCCTTCTCGTTTTCACAAATCGTACGACCTGTGATTGCTTTGATGTTTACAATTGTTGTTTATCTTTTGGGACACTGGATAGAAGATCTACGATTTTTTGCTATTAAGTTTAAAGACAGTGGCCTCAAGCTTTTGGTAGATATTTTTGATTGGATTTGCCCTAATTTCTATAAAATGAATTGGAAGTCTTGGTTCTTTCTCGAAAATACGCCAGCAAGTCTTGAAGTTTCCTGGGCGATCGTGCATTCTTTAGGCTGGATTTTGATTCTAGTTGTTTGGATGCAAGTTCTGTTCAGGAGAAAAGACATTGTTTGATACTTCTCAGTTCGACACTTTATTTTATGTTTTCTTTTTTCTTATAGGTGCTTGCCTTGGCAGCTTTGCCAACGTGATTATCTGTCGAATGCCTCGCGAAGAAAGCATCGTGAAGCCTCGTAGTTACTGCTATAACTGTAAAACACCTGTTGTCTGGTATGATAACATTCCAATACTTGCGTGGTTCTTCTTGCGAGGAAAATGTCGCAAATGCCAGGCTCCATTTTCAATTCGCTATCCTCTCGTAGAGTTGCTCACAGCCGTTCTTTTCGCTCTTAGTTATCACTATGCGGGCCTGACATGGTCGTTGCCTGAGTATCTACTTTTTGTCTTCGGTCTGGTTGTATGCACCTTTATAGATTTAGATCACATGATTTTGCCAGATGAGTTTACTCTTTCAGGCATCGTCATTGGATTGGTGGGGGCTGCACTGAATCCTCACCGTGAATTTATGGATGCACTTTACGGAGTCCTCATGGGTGGTGGTTTTCTTTGGGGCATGGCTTACATTTACTACGCTATTACTAAAAACGAAGGCATGGGCGGCGGGGACATCAAATTGCTTGCGTGGATTGGTGCGCTTTTAGGCTGGAAGGCCATTCCTTTTGTAATCATGTCATCGGCCATCATTGGAAGTGTTGTTGGGATCGCTGCGGCTAGAAAGCAAGATGCCGGACTAAAGACTGTGATTCCTTTTGGTCCTTACCTAGCCCTTGGTGCTGTTATGTATCTGTTTGGTGGCCAGACAATTGCGAACTGGTACCTCGACCTTTTTCTCCCAGGCCTAGGTTAGTCCCCCTTATTTGACATTCGTCCTAGGACCAGAAATAATTTTAGTATTCAGACTTGCGTCTAATGGACGTAGGTCATTGATACAACTTGAGGAAGCAGTAACGGGATGTTCTTTAAATCAAAAAAAATCATAGGGCTTGATATTGGTACAAGCTCCATCAAGATGGCAGAAATGAACGTCTCTCGTTCTGGCGCCCAACTGATTTCTTTTGGAATTGCGCCGACACCTCCAAACTCTGTATCTGGCGGAGAGATCAATGACATAGCATCTGTCGGTGTCGCCTTACAGTCGCTCGCGAGCGAGATGAAGACAAAGCGCAAAGCAGTGGCAACTGCTATGTGGGGAACTGCCGTGATCGTAAAAAAAATTACGATTCCGAAAATTGATAAAAAGCTTATTAAAGATCAGATTCGCTTCGAGGCAGAACAATACATTCCTTTTGATGTTAATAACATCAGCCTTGCACATCATATTTTAAGTGGCAGCTCTACGGCAGATACAATGGATATATTACTGGTCGCCGCACAAAACGAATTGGTCAGTCAGTACACCCAAATTGTCGAACTAACGGGTATGAGTTGTAGCGTTTTAGACGTGAGCGGTTTTGCTTTAGCTAATTGTTTTGAACTCAACTATGGTCGCGTACCTGGCGAGGTCATCGGAATTCTTAATTTTGGCGCTTCAATTACAAATTTTGTAGTTATCAGCAATGGCGATGTTATTTTTTGCCGAGACATTCCAGTCGGTGGTGCAAACTATACCAATGAAATCCACAAAGCCATGGGTGTTACTTTGGCAGAGGCCGAAACTTTAAAACTCAGCGCCGTCAGCCGTCGTGAGGTACCAGATGAAGTTCACAGCATTATCAGTGCAACCAATGAAGCTGTTACTGATGAAGTCCGCAGCAGTTTAGATTTTTTAAGTGCAACGACCAATGGTCTGAGTCTGACTCGTTGTTTTTACACCGGTGGCAGCTCTTCAGTTACCGGTTTGATAGACAATTTGATGCGAGTGACGGGCATTGGATTTGAGCCTTTCAACCCATTTATTCGAATAAAAGCAAACCCTCGAAAATTTTCACCAGAATACACCGAGCAAATCAAAGCATTTGCAGGTGTTGTGACTGGTTTAGCTTTGCGTGAAATAGGTGACTCATGATTCGCATTAATCTTGCGGGTGTGGGTGGGCTATCGATGGCTGGGATGGACTCTTTAGGAGTCGGTGGCTCAGATATCATGATGGCGCCAGACGAAACGCGCAAAGAGGGACTGAAAAGAATATTGATCATACTCATATTTCCTGTGGCTTTGTATGTTTACGAGGGCCAGAATCTTCCTAATATACGTAATCAATTGAATGTAAAGACGGCACAATTGGCCGAACTCCAGGCGTTCAATAGCAAGACTACAGAGTCTGTTGCCGAGATCAAAAAAATCAGCGAAGACCAGGCGAAAATTCAAGCGCGCATTTCGATACTTGAAAAACTCTCGAAAGATCGTCAAAACGAAATCCGTATTCTTGATTTATTTCAACAAGTCATACCTGAAAAACTTTGGTTCACTCGGCTCGAACAACAGGGGCCTAGGCTAACAATTTCGGGACTCTCAATGAGTGATTTTGACATTTCAGGTCTTATGGAGTCCCTTTCACGCAGCGTCTTTTTCGTTGATGTGAATTTGTTGAGTACAAATGAGCAAGTCATCGAGGGCATTGTCTTCAAAAAATTTGAAATCACCTGCCTGACAGAGAAGGCAAAGAATGAATAGCTTATTTGAGCGCTTAGCATTTTATTCGATGATTCAGATTCTTGGTTTCGGTTTGATTCTCGGTGGATTTTATTATCTGACGATGTACGACGATGGGTCGAGCTTGAACAAGCAAATGGCATTGATTTCAACCCAGATTCAAGATGAAGAAACAAAAAAGAAAGAAACCGAATCCATCATGCGTCAAGAAGCAACGATGAAGGCAAGCATCGGTGAATTGAGTACTCAGTACTCTGAAATCACAAAGCGCTTACCGTCTACTTTGGCGTCGATAGATATCAATCGTGGGATTGATGCATTTGCACGCAGTGCAGGTGTTTCAGTTCAGTCAAAGCGCCCAGGTGTTGTTATTAAGAATGAAATCGTTGATGAAGTGCCAGTAGACGTTTCACTCGAAGGCACTTACGTAGAACTCGCTCAGTTTGTTTATTACGTTTCAACTTCAGAAAGACTATCTCGCGTCCGTAATTTCACAATTACTGCACCGCTAGAGCCCAAAAGCAAAAAGTTAAAGTTTGAGGGTCAAATAGTAGGCTATAAATTGGGGACAGGAGATAAACAACCGTGAAGTCAGCACGTTGGTTTGTATCTTATATTGCTGTCGCGTTTGTGGGCTTAGGTCTGGCATTTGCCATCAGTCTTCGTTTTATTGCACCAGCGCAGTCACAGAATACAAATCTCGAGGCTCCTTCGGCGGGTGACTTGCCTCCTGAGTTTTTGAATGAAGTTAATAAAAC
>JANNCH010000607.1:0-3524 GCA_031386315.1 Pseudobdellovibrionaceae bacterium | reverse complement strand
CAGCGCTAAATGTCCAATTTTCATCCACACGGGTGAAAGTGCTAATAGTGTTGAAATACCAAATGCAATTCCAACAAGCAAGGCAAAGGCCCCTTGTGCTGCCGTTCTTTGCAGTAAAAATGTTTTAGCATTCTGACTTTGATTCCATAAAAAAGCGCAAAGCGCACCACCACCTAAAAGTGCTATCAACGGATGCAAAGTACGCAGACGAACTAAGTAGTGAGAGCTACCAGAAAAATCATCGGTGATTCCTTGCAAAAGATTTTGTGTGGGGAACAGCGTTGTTGAAAGCGAAGCCCAGGCACCCGTGATAGCAATGGCAAAAAACAGAACTGGAAACATCCAAGATCTTTTTTTGAACAGTCCCTGAGGATCTGCTGACCCATCGGTTTGTGCCGAGGTAAACGCCAATGTAATAGCTCCACTTAAAAGAAGTGAATTCACTTGGTGCATGGCCATCACAATGGCACGAAATGGTGTATCGTTTGTGCCAACAAGTTTGAAAAGTACAAGCTTTGCTCCAAGCAAAGCTTCGGTGATCATGAATACGAGTGTCCAGAAGGTAGCCTTGCGAGCCAGACTTTCTTTTGGAAAAATTTTGCGAGCCATATAGTAAAAATAAATAACTACAAAGCCGTAGATACCTGACATCAGGCGATGGGCATATTCGATCCAGGTTTTGCCACGCTGTGCTTCGGGTATTAATTGCCCATGGCAAAGTGGCCAAGTGTCGCCGCAGCCATCGCCCGAGTGAGAGATACGCACCCAGGCCCCCCATAGAATCACGAATAAAGTATAAACAAATAAAATCAGAGCAAAATTCTTAAAACCATTTTTTTTCATTATTCACTACTTTAAAAGGGCGGTGATTTTTTCTTCAATCTTTGCTTCGTTTTCTTTTTTGAATCCACTAAGTGAAGCAACTATTTTTAAATTTTTATCTAAAACTAAAAGATGTGGCAACGAGTCGATCCCAAGTGTTTTGCTCATTGCTTGATCCGCATCGTGGTATATTGAAAATTGCACCGGAACTTGTTTTAAAAAATCTTCACGTGCTGCGGCCTGATCGTCTTCATTGATGCCGATAAAAATAAATTTTTTACCTGCCCACTTTTGGGAAAGCTTATTGTAGTAGGGGATGGCCTCTTTGCACGAGTTGCACCATGAGGCCCAAAAATCGATGAGCACCACATGGCCCTTTAGCTTTTCAATGGTCATGGGCGAGCTTGTGCCTAAAGGTTTAGCTGTGAATGATTGCAAAAACAGAGGATCCGCAGACTTTGCGAAAGTGCTCGGCGCTAATAGTAAAAACAAAATAAAAAGCCCATATTTCATGGGCCCAAGGTCTCATGGCTAGGGGATTTTTTCCAGATATTTCATCAGCAGCTCGCGGACGTTCATTTTAGCTCTCAAGACGCTTAAAAAGATAAAGACTCCACCGGTTTTGCGGTCTAAAAAGATAAACTCGCTCGGCGGAGTGCGCCAAGGATGCTCGCGCAAAACTTTGAAGATCTTTTTACTAAGGCGTTGTGGAAGATCCGTGTTTTTCCAGTCATAGGTGTTTTCAGGATTGTCTTGGTCATGGAAGGGTTCCATGGTTTCAAAACAAAAGTCAGCAAAGAGCTTCTGAACTTCGATGGTGTCATCTGTGTGCACTAAGTTTAATTCGCTGGCAGCCAGCGAGAGCTTTGCAGTGTCATTAAAGAAGGCGGCCTTGATCATTCGGTGGTAAGTCGCTAAAAATTCCGGCGAAAATTCTCGGGTAGCACCAAAGTCTAACAAGACAAGCTGATCTTGACCCTCGGGATGAATGCGAACCATATAGTTTCCGCTGTGAGGGTCTGTTTGCATCAAGCGCCATTCGAAAAGTTCTTTGTAATACAAATCTAAAAAATTTGTAGCCAGGGCGTTGCGCCGATTTTGTGAAAGCCCTTGAACAAGCTCGTCATCAACACGTAAGCCGTATTCGAAAGAAGTGGCTAGGATTTTTTTATTTGAAAATTCTGTATAAACCTTTGGCACTACATAACGAATATCGTCTTTTAGAAGAAGATAAAATTTTTGTGTTGTTTCGGCTTCAAGATCATATCGAGTTTCTTGCGCGAGCATATCGCGAATTTCTGCAAACACAGGATCTAAATTTAAATCCTTTGGCAAAAGCTTCATCAGACCTAAAAGAGTTCGCAGCGCTCGAAGGTCACTATCGATGGCCTTGTCCACATCTGGGTATTGAATTTTTAAAACAATACTTTCGCCTGTGGCTTTAATCACTGCGCGATGCACTTGTCCCATAGATGCAGAAGCTAATGGATTGTGATCGACTTCTAATTGAGCAAGTTGTTTCGGTGTTAAATAAGTGTTTAAAACTTTTTCGATGGCTTCCCATCTAAGTGGTGGGCTATTTGATTGCAGGGCTTTTAAAACCTCAGTGGCTTCCGGTGGTAAAAAATGTTCGCCATACATTGAAAGCATTTGTCCCGCTTTCATAAGCGAGCCCTTTAATTCACCTAATTCTTTTGTTAAATAATGAGCATTCTTTTTTAAAAAAGTTTTCCAACCTTCTTCTTTGTTCTCTTGGCTACTGAGAGCCGTGGCAATACCTTGGCCCGCCAAAGAAGCGCCAGTTTGTAATGTCATTTTTGCAATAGTAAGTCCCCGCGAAAATACGGAAGATTTGACGCGGTCTAAAGAATTTTTCTTTTTCTCGTCTTTTGGTGTGCTCATGATAAGATGTAGGTTACTAGAGTGAAGAGGTTATGGCAAAGAACAAGTCAGAAAAAATCAGTATTTATTGGTTCCGTAGAGATCTCAGGCTGCACGACAACGCAGGACTATACCATGCACTTAAAGAGTCACAGTCGGTCTTGCCAAATTTCATTTTTGATAGCGAAATCCTTTCGAGAATCGAAGATCCTGCAGATGCTCGTGTTCAATTTATTCATGACACTCTTTCGGATTTGAAAAAAAAATTACAGCAAAAAAAATCAGATTTACGTGTTTATCATGGCAAACCACTGGAAGTGTATAAGTTAATTCTAGACGAATATGATGTGACCTGTGTTTACACGAACCATGACTACGAACCCTATCCAAGACAACGTGATGCTAAGATCGAGCAGTTTTTGCGTGATGCGGGAGTTGAATTCAAAACCTTCAAGGATCAATGTCTGTTTGAAAAAGACGAAATTCTGACAGATGCACGCAAGCCTTATACAGTTTTTACTCCGTATAAAAGAAAAGTGCTCAAAAGTTTAGATAAATTTTATTTAAAATCCTATCCCAATGAAAAATATTTCAAATCGCTGTTTGAGGTCGAAAAAAATTATAAAATTCCAACATTAAGCGAGTTGGGTTTTGAGAAATCGAAGCAAGTCATTCCACCTTTGGATTTGTCGACTGAAATGTTAAAAATGTACGCCAAAGAGCGCGACTTTCCCGCAATCGAAGGCGCTACATCTCGTCTAGGTATTCACTTACGTTTCGGTACTCTGAGTGTGCGTGAGCTTGCCCGTGAAGGGCTTAAG
>JANNCH010000556.1:0-1822 GCA_031386315.1 Pseudobdellovibrionaceae bacterium | reverse complement strand
CGTTCGTTCCGAAATTGCAATCTGTTTAATTCCCAAGTCTGTAATTTGTGCAATATTACTTATAATGTTGCAAGAATCAGACCCTGCAGCTGTTAGTGCATTCCCATCCTTATTAAGGAGCGTGAGGCGTGCCAACTTCCCGTCTGGGTTGCTAAAATTTAACGATTTTAGCAATGTGATGACGGATATCGTGTTTTCATCTTCCTTCAGCGATAGGTTCGTTTGAGACGGACCGCTATATACCACATCGAACCCATTAACCATTTCGACAAATCGAGGGACGGTAACGAGGTTGGATGCGAGAGTTAAGATAAAAGTATTAGACGCGTCGGTACTGGTGTTGTATGGCGTAGCCTCGAATACTGTCGGAGACAACACTCTTGACACATAATAGATTGCCTTGTCCGCGGGAGTGATATAAGGATTGGTAGGTGCATTCGGCAGAGTCCCTGTATACGGGCGAAATTGGTCTCCAACGACGAATCCGTGTTCTGGATTTGTCGTGATACGTACGGTTGTAGCTCCGATTGGGGTCATGGGCGTTCCTCCGTTGACTTCTGCAACACTTTGTGGACTGATACCGGCAGGTACTGGTGTCCCAACAGTCAGAGTAGAGAGGGAACTTCCGGTATTATACTTCACTGCCTTGTGTACAATTGTAATATATATTGCCCTGCTAATGGTAACAGGAGGAGTACCACTTACTTGCTGTATATCAACCGATATAGTAAATAAGGTTTTTAGGAGAGCTCTCGCATTTGTAATTGTTATATTTCCATTACCCTGGTTTATGGTTACAAGTTCAGGAATACTTGGGCTTATTCTATAGCTACCTGACACTATTTGGTCGTTTGTGGGAATGGAAGGTGTGGAACCAGGAGTGGTTTTTGTAATTGTTAGCGGCGGATCGCCAACTAAAGTTTCAATGGTCGAGAGTGCTGTATCCGATGCGATGTAACCTGTGTATGTTAATTGAGGGTGTGTTAGATTGTAATTGATATACGATGTAACGGTTCCGGCCAGTGCACCGTCAGAAGCAGTGACGTTTGCCGTTATTTTAAATCGATTCGCCTCTAAACCAGCTTGAACATATTTTAGCCGTTGAGAACCGACGGCTTGAGAACCAGCGGCAGATAGGGCTCCAGTCGTAGCATCTATTGTTAACCAACTGTTGTTTGGTGTAATTTGATAGGTTCCGCCAGTAGCCGCATTGTCAAATGGATTTTGATTGAGAGTGAACGCGGGTGTATCGTCGAATAACATTAAGGCGTTGTTTATTGGAGAATATTCTATGGCTTTGTGGGTTATATGAAATGTATACTCACTGGAAACCGTAGCGGCGTTGCTAGTCAGCGTTCCTGTAAAGGTAAATTTAAGAGGAATTCCAGTGTCGCTAGCTCGAAAGGCTAAAGGGTTTATAGTAATTTCCCCAGTTGAAGAGTTAAAAGCACTAGCATTAAATCCTGGAATGTTGGATGGAGTGATTGTAAAACTACCAGAAGTAATATCAGTTCCAGGAGGCGCTACGGCAGCAAGGGGACCGGCTCCTCCCATAACCAAATTAAAACCTCCTGAAAAATTATATTCAATGCCAGCTTGTGTAATCTTCAAAGGATAGGTATTACGAACTTGCGTACCGTCTAAAAGGTTTGCATAAATCGTAACGTCCTGGCGAGGGGCAGTTGTTAAAGGAGACAGAACCCCTGATGATATTACTCCAGTTTGTGAGTTGATTGTTATATTGGGAAAAGATGGAGACATGGTATAACCAATTTTACTCGCGTCGGTTGCGGCGACAGGAGCCATGGAAATAGTTGCATGT
>JANNCH010000524.1:0-2715 GCA_031386315.1 Pseudobdellovibrionaceae bacterium | reverse complement strand
CGAAATGCTTGCACGCGAAAGCTTCGATGCTGTCTTGTCAGATGAGAAAATGCCTAAAAAATCGGGCCTTGAAGTCCTTAAATGGATGCATGAAAACAATCTGCGCACTCCATTCATCATTCACAGTGGCTACGGTGAAGCCGCTCTGGTTGCCGAGGCCAAGCGCCTGGGTGCCTACGCCTTCATCGACAAGCCTTGGAATGAACGCATTCTGATCGACACCGTTTACAACGCCTTACAAAACAAGCCTTAGGATTTACGCATGGACAAATTATTCTGGATCGACATGGAGATGACTGGCCTCGATATCCAAAAAGAAGTCATTATCGAGGTCGCCGCCGTGGTCACAGATATTAAATTTCAAGAATTCGATACTTTTGAAACTGTGATTCGCCAACCGCAAAAGTATCTCGACAATATGGACGCATGGAATACTGAACACCATAAAAAATCAGGCCTCACCGCCAAAGTACCCAATGGCTTGCCTCTGGATCATGCGGAACATAAATTAGTCGATTTAGTTAAAAAGTATTTCCCCGAAAGCGGTGGCAAAGAAAACCGCCCTATTCTTGCAGGTAATTCGATCATGCAAGATCGTTTGTTCATTGATAAGTATATGCCCGACTTTTCGTCACGTCTGCACTACCGCATGCTGGATGTGAGTTCATGGAAGATCATCATGAACAACAAGTTTAAATATGTTTACCGCAAATCCAATCAGCACCGCGCGCTGGACGATATCCGCGAAAGCATTCAAGAGCTGCGCGCTTACTGTGACTTCATTCAGGTGAAATAAATCCTGCCTCTAGGCCTATTTACAGCTGTGCTCAGTAGAATTCGTGAATCTTGCCATCCGTGGACTGTGCCTCTGGTGAATTAAGAAAATCTGCCCAGGAGGGGCAGATTTCAGCGTTCCATGAACGGATGCATTGTCAAATTTAGCTATCACTGCTCGTAAAAAAAATCCCACACCTCGCTAAAGATGTGGGATTTACTTTTACACACCGTAGTGCAAAAAGGAACGGCGTACCCTAGTAACGATAGTGTTCAGGTTTGAATGGACCCTCAGCAGGCATGTGCAAATACTTCGATTGCTTGCCAGAAAGTTTCGTCAACTTCACGCCCAATTTTTCTAAATGCAAAAATGCTACTTTTTCGTCTAAGTGTTTTGGCAAACGGTAAACGATATTGTCTTCATATTTATCACGGTTCAAATAAAGTTCTAGTTGCGCCAATACTTGATTCGAGAACGAATTCGACATTACGAAACTTGGGTGACCAGTAGCACAACCCAAATTCACAAGACGACCTTGAGCCAATATGATCACTTGCGTGCCGTTTTTCATCGTGTGGATGTCTACTTGTGGTTTCACTTCGCGTTTTTTAGAATTTTTGTTCAACCAAGCCATATCGATTTCGATATCGAAGTGACCGATGTTGCAAACGATGGCGTTGTTTTTCATTTTCGAGAAATGCTTTTCAGTGATGATATCGCAGCAACCAGTTGCAGTGACAAAAATATCAGTCAACGGAGCCGCCTCTTCCATCGTTGTTACTTCAAAACCTTCCATGGCCGCTTGCAATGCGCAGATAGGATCGATTTCAGTGATCAATACACGGGCACCAAGACCACGCATCGAGTGCGCGCTGCCTTTACCCACATCGCCGTAACCAGCAACAGTCACGACTTTACCAGCGATCATCACATCAGTGGCACGCTTAATACCATCTGCAAGTGATTCGCGACAGCCGTACAAATTATCGAATTTAGATTTAGTTACAGAGTCATTGATGTTGATCGCTGGAACTTGCAACTTACCATGTTTCACCAATTGTTCAAGATTGTGAACGCCGGTTGTGGTCTCTTCAGAGATACCAAGGATGTTTTGCATTTCTTTTTTGAAACGTGGTTCGTGCATCATGTTCGTCAAATCACCACCGTCGTCTAGGATCAGATTGAAACCTTCTTTACCCCAGCCAGTGATTGTTTGTTCGATACACCAGTTGAACTCTTCGTCTGTTTCGCCTTTCCAAGCGAACACTGGAATACCAGCAGCTGCAATCGCAACCGCAGCATGATCTTGAGTCGAGAAGATATTGCATGAAGACCAACGGATCTCGGCACCAAGCTCAGTCAGTGTTTCAATCAACACCGCTGTTTGGATTGTCATATGTAGACAACCAGAGATACGAGCGCCTTTGAACGGCTGTTGTTTTTTATATTCTTTACGAAGCGCCATCAAACCTGGCATTTCAGTTTCAGCGATTTGAATTTCTTCACGGCCCCACTTTGCAAGCTTAGCGAAAACTTCTGGGTTTTCCATAGCCTCTTTGCAAACATAATAATCCGGAGTCGGAGATTTAGTTGGAGTTTTAGCAGAGGTTTTTACTGCATTTTTCACTGCCGTTTTTGCAGTGGCCTTCATAGGCATTTTATTTTTCTTCATTTGCATTTTTCCATTCGTTGTTGTCGCTGACATGGGTTTTCCTTTTTTATATTAATAATTAAGCTAAAGTTAAAATTTCATATCCAGTGTC
Source organism: Pseudobdellovibrionaceae bacterium (assembly GCA_031386315.1). GTDB lineage: Bacteria > Bdellovibrionota > Bdellovibrionia > Bdellovibrionales > Bdellovibrionaceae > JANNCH01. The sequence goes on along the minus strand of JANNCH010000524.1, from coordinate 177 downwards.
TGTCACTAGCACCGTGTGTTCATACTGCGCAGACCATAGGCCATCCGCCGTATGATAGTACTTAATCGAAGAGCCTTGAATGTCGTATTCAATGTACTCTTCAGAGCCTTGGTTTAACATAGGCTCTACCGTAATACAGTGAAAGGGAACTAGAATATCGCCTTTGCCGCGCTTGCC
>JANNCH010000510.1:0-2430 GCA_031386315.1 Pseudobdellovibrionaceae bacterium | reverse complement strand
TTTCGGAATACGAAGAAAAATCCCTCGAAGTATTGGCGATCAAAACAAAGTTGAAATGGGTACTGTATTCGTAGTTCCTTTCAACTTTCCGAAGATAGTTAAAAGCGAGAAGTTGAATAGCGAAGTGGTGCCAGCGATTTTGCGCAACGTTGCTCTAACATATTGATTCCCTGTAGAACCTCGGAACCTGGAGGTAACCTCCCCAGAGGGGAGAAACGAATCTTATTAACAACTTAGAACCATTTCCAGGTTCCAAAAATGGTGGAGGCGGGGGGAATTGAACCCCCGTCCGCAAGTGATCCGCAATAAGGCGCTACATACTTAGTCAGTGATTTAATTTGTTTACGCCGCTTCCACAGACAAAATAGACGTAACACATTCCCCCAGCTTTATTTAGGTCTGCATGCTAGAGAAAACCATGCAGACCGAGATCGCTAAATGACAATCTTTCTAAGAGCGCAATCACCTCAAAGAAGATCGTGCAGTCAATTAAGCCGCAAGTGCGTAATCGTTACCAATTACATAGTGCCCGTTTTTACGAGGTCCCCAGGCGCCCCGGTATGCTCCTTATGTTTCAGCACCCACGTCGAAGCCATGTCGCCCCCACAGTGAACAAAAACATCTGTCTTTAAAAATGCACATACACTTCCGTGTACATTTTCAAAAACTAACTATCCTGGTTTTATTCTACTTGGAACTCAATTTAAATTACGTGATTTTATACGTCGAGCCAAAAGCAATTATGTAACAAATTAATGACAAGATCCTAACGTAGGCAGCTGTTTTGATAATTCAAAAGGTCCTGTTATCCACCATTTATGGGTGTCTTCCACAGGTTTATCCACATTGTTGCTGATTTTTTGGCTGTTTTTGTGCGGAAAATGTAAGAATCTTAAATGGACATGAGCTCAATTCACGTCTCTCCGACAGCCTGTTTATTAAGCAAATTCATCTTTTTTTTGACATTCAAAACTAATAACTAGTCCATAGTTTAAGTTTGGTCGCAGCAGTTCGTATCTGTTTTTAAGTGCCCACAAGACATGCAACTATAGCTATATGACAAAACAAATATTGCTTCTATTGTGTACTTTCGCGCTTCACGGGACCTGTTTCGCTGCCATCGACTGCGATGTCATTCAAAACAAAATCAAAGAAGTTGCCAGTAAAGGCGGCGGCATCGTTAAAGTGGCGGCCGGCGATTATGTTTGCCGCACTCCGATCATTATCGACACTGATAATATTCAATTGATCGGCGAATCCGCTGGCCCCGTCACAAGCACGGGTCGCAGCAAGATTGGCGAACTGAATCAAGTTCGACTGAAACTTGCAGACAACGTTAATTCACCCGTTTTGATTATTGGAAGTCCCAACAGCAAAGTGAATGATATCCCCGCCAAAATCGTACGAAATATTAAGGTTCAAAATTTGGACATTGATGGCAATCGCGCCAATCAAAGCACAGAACAAGCTTCTGAATGCTGGGAAGGTTTGATCAACAAACAAGGTTGCCAAGATGCGGGCAGAGCATCTGTGCGGAATAACTGCATCACCATTCGCGGGGCTGAAGATATCGAAGTCAGTGAAGTTCGTCTTAGCAACGCTCGCTCAGGGGGGATCGTCACAGAAAAATACTGCCGTCGTTTAACGATCTCGAGAATTATTTCGACGAAAAATTTCTTCGATGGTTTTGCAGGCTATCGCACTGAAGCCAGCGTTATTCGCGATAGCATTCTGGATGAAAACGAAGGCGCCGGGGCTTCACTTGATTTAGAATTTAATTATAATCGCTTCATCAATGTTTCGTTTTCAAAAAACAAACATCAAGGTGTCTTTGCTCGATTTCTTCACGGAGTCGACTTTGAAAGAAGTGGCTTCATCGATAACGGTTATCAGGGTCTATTCTTAGCCAACAATGGAACACCTGGATACTGCGCGAATAACATACGCGTTCTTGGCGGTACAATTCAAGGTTCGGGCGCACTACAAAAAGGACTGGCCCAAGGCATTCGCATCAACAATGACGACTGCCGTGGCTCTTGTGTTTATAAAACTAAATTTTCAAAAAATAATTTAGCAGATATTTCGCATGAAAAAGGGCCGATTAAACTAGCCGATTACCAATGTGGATTTGTTTTTCCAGAAGATTATTCAAGTCGTACGCCGAGCAGCGCTTTGGACTCATTCTAAGATCGTATTAAAATAATTCATACGCCAAGTGATCATGCACTTGGCGTATGAAAATAAAATCTATCTAAACAGGTCAGCTGCAGATGCCGCAGTTGCAGCTAATGAGCTCACATTTTGACGAGGATCTTGGGCTTCTGAAACTGCAGTAGCTGCCACAGACGCAGCAGGATTTGCCTGCAATGCCTGAGCTTGAGCCATCATTTTTTCTTTCAAAAGGAGGTGTGTAATTTTCGATTTTTGATT
>JANNCH010000495.1:0-11596 GCA_031386315.1 Pseudobdellovibrionaceae bacterium | reverse complement strand
ACAGGCCCAAAGGAGGCGCTTATGATGACCCTCAGAAAATCACAGGAACGCGGCTACTTCGAAATCGACTGGCTAAAATCTCACCATACATTTTCATTTGGTGAATACTACGATCCAAAACATATGCATTTTCGCTCGTTACGAGTGATTAACCATGATGTGATCGCTGCAGGCAAAGGGTTTGCGCTTCACCCACACCGTGATATGGAAATCATCACCTATGTTGTTCGCGGCACCGTGGCTCACAAAGACAGCATGGGTAATCAAGAGCAAGTCGTTGCGGGCGAAGTGCAAGTCATGACGGCGGGGGATGGAGTTCGTCACAGCGAATTCAATCCGAATCAAGATCAAGACTTAGAGCTTCTGCAAATCTGGGTATTGCCAGGCAAAGTAGCTTTGACTCCGTCCTACTCGCAGCGTGCATTCAGTCGTGATGATAAGTTGAACAAGCTTTGTTTGATAGTTTCAGGCGAAGGTAAAAATCGCGAACTGAAAATAAATCAGAATGTGAATTTATATGCTTCGATTTTGGAAGCTGGCAAAGTCGTTCAGCACGAAGTACGAGCAGGTCGCCATGCATGGATTCAAATCGTGCGCGGCGATGTTGAGGTGAGCGGTGAGAAGCTAGCAAGTGGTGATGGCTTGTCTGTAGACGAGGCCGGAGTTTTGACCTTCAAAGCCTCTAAAGAAGTTGAATTTCTTTTGTTTGATTTGAACTAGAATGACAATGGTCTACTGTTTAGTTTTCGTGATGGGGTCGCTATTGCTGGTTTGGCCAGGGATGTCGACCTCATTCGTTTTTCCGCCGCAATAAGAAACCAAATAATGTGTGAATCTAAGTCTCACAAGTAATTCGCTTTCGCGCAAATAGCATTGGCACTCTGAGTTTTCATCAGCACATACTGAGGTCGCTATTGTTGGAGAGCCCTGTGCAGTCAGCGCGGGCTTGATCGAACAAGTACATGTCGTTTTCTTTTTTGTTGGATCGCAAGCGGCATCGGACCCACCGAGCACATCAAATGCTTTATCCAAAAGACTTTTAGTTTTTTCTTCGCTCACGGGGGCCGCAATAGGAGCTGTTCTGATTATGCAACCGGGAATGCTTGGAACACTGATACTATCTGGTTCGTCCACATGCACGACAGTGATCTGTCCGGTGCTATCGCGCAATTGAATGACACTTCGTGGGGCAATAAGATCATTGAAGATCAACATTTCTTTGATGCCCAGTTCTCCACGGCCTTTGCCACTAAGGGTCACAGGTCGCATGCCTATGATAGACGTGCCCCAAGAGCTTTGAATCGTACGGATGGATTCTGCGATTGGATTCTGTCGTCCGCGGGTTTCACCAGGCAAATCCTTAGAGGCAAATTCTTTGCGATGATCCAGTGCCAAATCGCGCAATTCATCAACGCCGATTTTGTTGCCACAAATTTTTATGGCCATAGTATTAGGCAATGTTTTTTTAACTTTTTTTACCGCCACAGGTGGCTTGGCCAAAGAATAGGTTTGTGCATTTGCTGTGATAAAAAATAGAAACGATAAGATAAAAAGAAGATAAATTTTCAAAGCAGATCTCCATCGGTTATATGATATTATATCCGATGGACCGATGCCTGCAAGGCCAGCCTTGTTGATAAGTATACTTTATTGGAAGTTTTGCACTTGCGCGATGTAAGGAAGGTTTCTGTAGAATCCTTGATAGTCTAGACCATAGCCAACTACAAATTCGTTCGTGATGCGAAAACCGACATGATCCAGTTGGCAGGGGACTTTCAAAGCCTCTGGCTTTTCAAGAAGGGCCACAGTTGTAAGACTGGCTGGCTTGCGTGACATGATCGCATTTTTTAGATAATTCATCGTAAGACCTGTATCCACAATGTCTTCCACTAAGATCACATGTTTATCTTCGATAGCTTGGGTTAAATCCAGCGTGACTTTCACTTCGCCCGAAGAAGATGTGCCACCTTGGTAGCTAGAAACGCCAAAAAATTCACAGGAAATATCTGTTTGAATCGTGCGAATCAAATCAGAATAAAACATGAAAGAACCTTTCAACACGCAAATGGCAACAACAGGCTTGTCTTTGAACTTTTTAGTCAATGTGCTACCAATATCAGCCACTTTTTGCTGGATTTGGGCTTCGGTCAAATAGGGTTTCAATTGCAACTGTTCCATAGTGTCCTCTTTGTTTTGGCGCGGATATTACTGAGCACGGCTAAGTTCTACAAAAATCACAAAGTCACTGTCGAAGCGTTGAAACTCCTCAGACTTGAGTATCTTGTATACATCGATATTCACTAGCTCGTCATCATTTTCTAGATTGGATCTGTGTGGCATGACACTTGAGATAAAGAAACCCGACGTAGCGCCAATCTCGAAAATAGCCGGGAAAGAACGTCTTTGGATGCCTGTTGGTCCTGGGCCTTCACGCCAACTGCGCTGAATTTCAAGATTGCCACGGTAGTTGGCGCCATCGACATCACCCAATTCAATAAATGTTGTCATGCCAATTTCTAGATCCGGGTAAAGGCGATCTTTGAGACCATAAAACCACTGCATGTTTTTACCAATAGTTAATGGGGACTCATCTCGGTGCAGAATTTTAACGGAAGGGTTACTTAAAAATTTTTTTTCTAAGTTCGGTATGATCCCCGCAGAATAATCTTTAAAGCTCATAAATTGACCGGTGCCTTGGCTGTCCTCAAAAATTGTTTGTAGCAAGGCTTTCGAAACTTCAGCGTAAGTAATGCGCAGAACGGAACCCTTAGTCGAAGCGGCCGATGCAGCAATAGGAGTGGCGCTGGGTACGATAAGAGAGCGGGCGCTGCCAGTAGCAGCGGCAGCTTCTTCGCTTTCAACTTGCTCTGTAGACTCTATATCGATGGCTTTGTTCGAAGGTTGATTTTCAGTCGAGTTGACCTGAAAGCTTCCTTTTAAATAATTAACGCGGGCTTGGATGTTTTGACTCTTTTTTTGATATAGAAAAAAGGCTGCACCGAATGCGATTAAAAATAAAAGTGTCACTTGAAAAGCTGTGCTGCCAAATGTTTTTTGAAAAAAACTCGGTTCTGCTGGCTTGAACGTTTCCATGTCCACGCCACACTGTGCGCAATACTTATCGATAGGTTGTGAGAACTCACAGCGTGGGCAATTGATTAACATATTAGCTGAGGTTAAATCAAAGCTTCTTGACGCTCAACAGTTTTGTTCATACCTTGAGAATCACTAGCGAAAATGAAGGTGCCCGGTGATTGAAAGCAACGAGAGAATAGATCTAACCAAAGTCGGGTTGTCAACCGAACATTACCCGGTGATGGCACAAGAAATTTTTGATGGATTTGCTGTTTTCAGAGGGAAAACCGACCTTAAATACTTCGATGGAACTTTTGGTCGTGGCGGTCATTACCGGATGATAAAACATTATTTTCCACAAATGAGTGGAATTGTAATGGATCAAGATCTGCAAGCGATCGAATATGCAAATTCAGAATTCTCGACTCAAGTCCAGAGCTCTGAGCTCAAAGTTGTACATGCAAATTTTTCGCAGTTTTCAGAGCAAATTACAGATTCATTTGATATGATGTTATTAGATTTAGGCGTGAGCTCACCTCAGCTAGACAAAGCAGAGCGCGGGTTTAGCTTTTATCACGATGGTCCCTTGGACATGCGAATGAATCAACAGCGTGAAGTGACAGCTGAGGTAATATTGAATACGGCAACTGAAGAGCAATTGATCCACATCTTTAAAGAATACGGCGAACTCTATCGTCCATTCCGAGTTGTGCGTGCCATTGTTCATGACCGTAAAACCCAAGCCTTTACAACAACAAGACAACTTGCCGGTTTGATAGAGCGAGTGGACGGATGGACGCGCAAAGGTTTTCATCCAGCGACTCAGTATTTCATGGCACTTCGTTTGGCTGTGAATGAAGAACTTGAGGTTGTCGCAAATTCATTGTTGCCGATGATGAATGCCCTCACGGACGGTGGACGCTTGGCAGTTCTGACCTTTCATTCGTTGGAAGATCGCATCGTAAAAAATATATTCAGAGAACACAAAGAAATTGGATTTCCAGTTAACAAAAAAGTAATTGTCCCCACTCAGGAAGAGTGTGACAGAAACTCTCGCTCGCGCTCTGCGAAGTTGAGAATTTTTCAAAAAGGAACTCAGGATGAGAAAAGAAAATATAAAACAGCTTAGGCCATTTTTTAGTATTTTGCTGATCATATTCACACTTTTTTTAATCGTATTTTTACAGATGGAAGAAAGACGTATGGGCTATAGTGTTTTAAAGCTCACTCGCGAAATCAAAAAAGTAAATGAAGACAAACGAACACGTGAAATCCAATTGGCTAAAATCACGCGTCCACAATTGTTGGATAAAATGGCGCAAAGCAAATTCACTCTTAAAAAAGTACAGGCCAATCAAATTATTCACCTGAGCGGCGCCTTCCCAGAAAAAGTTATCCCTTCAAAAAAGGATATGTAAATTGAAGTCGCGTATTGTCGCCGTATTCATTTGTGTATTGGTATTGTGGTCTGCGCTGATTTTGCGCGCGGCTTATCTTCAGTTTTTACCCAACGATCGTTTGCAGGCTTTACAGAATCGACAATTTCAAACCGTGGTCACTTTGCAAGCTCGACGTGGTGCAATCACTGATCGCAATGGTCGTGACCTTGCGATGTCGGCCCAGGCCTATTCACTTTACGCGGACCCGAAGCTATTAGAGGGAAAAAAAATATTAGCTCGCAAAATAGCTAAGGAACTCGGCGTTTCGGTTGAAAGTATCTATTCAAAAATCAAAGATAAATCTAAGCGCTTTGTTTGGATTTCGCGACTGATGGAGCAAGAAAAGGCCGATCGTATCAAAGCATGGGACATCCGTGGTCTTTCATTCGTACAAGAGTGGAAGCGCATATATCCAAATGAATCAATGCTAGCACAGACCATTGGATTTATGGGAATCGAAGGTCAGGCCCTTGAGGGCATCGAACGCAAGCTAGATATCACTTTGCGCGGCAATGATAAAAAAGTTTCTGTGCGCCGAGATGCCCGCGGGCGCCCATTGATCGCGGACGGCTTGCTCTTCACTGAAAATCCCGATGGCAATGATGTGAAGCTCACGGTCGACGGAGAACTTCAATACAGTCTTGAAGTAGAGCTGCAAAATGCGATGAATCACTTCGAGGCAGACTCTGCATTGGGTATTATTTTAGATGCGCAAACGTCTGCAATTGTTGCGATGTCATCAGTTCCTACTTTTGATTTAAATAAAGCGGCCAATGCGCCCATTGATTTTCGACGCAATCGCATTTTAACTGATGCCTACGAGCCGGGAAGTACTCTTAAAACTTTTGTTATTGCGGCGGCGTTGAAAAATAACATCGTTGCCCCGAATACAAAGTTTTATTGCGAAGAAGGTACATTTCGAGTCGGTGACAAAGTGATCCGCGAAGCAGAGGCGCGCGAAAAATTTGGCAACATGACAGTCAGCGAAATATTAGCCTTTTCTTCTAATATCGGAACTACAAAAATCGCATTTAAAATGGGCGATGATATGTTGCGCGCGGGTTTGATGAATTTTGGTTTTGGTAGCCGTTCTAATTTAGATATGCCAGGCGAAGCAAAGGGTTCATTACTGCCATTGCCATGGCGTCCGCATTTATTAAGTAATATCTCTTTCGGCCATGGAGTGGCGACGACTCCGCTACAAATCGCGAATGCCTATGCGGCCATTGCAAATGGTGGTGTCTTGAATACGCCGTACATTGTGCAGTCTATTCGTGATTCTGAAACAGGTGAAACTGTCGAGGGCAAAGTCACTCCGATTCGTCGAGTGTTAACGCCCGAACAAGCGGCACAGATGAAGATCATGCTAACGGGTGTGACGACAGATGGTTCTGGAAAAAATGCGCAAGTGGATGGCTATATGGTTGCCGGCAAAACGGGGACGGCTCAAAAAGTAAATCCCAACGGCCGTGGCTATTTAAAAGGTGCTTACATTTCTAGTTTTGCAGGGTTTATTCCCGCTAATGATCCAAAATATGTTATCTATGTGGCTTTGGATTCCCCCAAAAAAGACTATTACGGTGCGGCCGTAGCTGCTCCGATATTTTCACGAATTGCATCTTTTGCCGTCAGAAAATCGGGAGTTGCCCCATCGAAAGTGCAGACTCAGAAAATTTTAGCTAAGAAAGCACCGCCGCAAAGAGCGCTGGCGGGTACCGGGGTGTTGTCGAATGAGTCCGCTGACCCAACTTTGATGCCACAGATGCTTGATTTAACAGCCCGTGAAGTACTGCGACGTATGAATGCCCACGGTATCAATGTGAATTTTCGCGGACAGGGTGTTGTATCTGAAGTATTTCCACCCGCAGGTTCTCTGCTGCCAGAAAATAAAACAGTCACAGTTATTTTACGATAAAAAAGGGAGTTCGTTTCGAGCCCCCTTTTTTCAGAAGTTAGACCTAATTTAGTTACATTCTTCTATTCAACAACGATACGATTGTCCTTTGTGAAGCTGATCGTTTTGTCATCTTGATTTTGACATTTTACCTTTATTGCTACAACCAGGCGAATACCTGTCCTAATATAATTGAGGTCTTCTGCCTTGATGATATCACTGACTGGCACTGTGAATGAACCATCTGCAACCGCTGTCATGGCTGTGCGATATTCTGCTGCCCCTAGGCTAGGGAGACATACAAAGCTTCCAATCTTAAAAGACATCTCGAAGGACTGTTGTGCCAGTGCATGTTTGTAGATCCCAATCAACATAGGAATCCAATTCAATGTCGTCTAAATACAGTCTGCATTTTTCAATATATTGTGTGCGCATGCCCTCAAGCTCCATTTTTTGCAAATTGTGTTGGGCAATCGAAAACATCTTGATGCAATTGATGCGTCATGGATTTAGTGCGCGAGGATTTAGAAGAGAAAATAGTTGAGGTAAAGAGGCACAAGTCTGTCCATTTTTGCCCTTCAGATTTTAAATGTATTAAGTGTGCTAAACATCAAGCGATCAATAGTCAGTGGGTTTTTTTGCAATACTTGTGAAGTAGTTCTGACAAAAGGAAGTGTCTGCATGGGTGCGGTTATAAAATAAACTTTTATCAAATTTTTGTTTTTGACAGCGGGCAATCACAGGGCCAACCAAAGAAGATGGTGAGCGGCTTTGCAAGTATGATTTTAGATCATCACGACAGCTGACTTCCATTTGCTTCCAAACATTGAGACAAGATTTTTGGGGAGTGCTATAGCAGCGAATTTGTGGACTATCTAAGCCGCAGGCAGACGTGAGGCTTTGTCCCTCTTTTTGTAAATAAGGTAATACAACACCCGATGTGAAGTTGAAAATAAATGCGAGTGTACATAGCGTGCCCAAGCCCACTTCGATTTGTGCTATGGCTTCGTTGATAAGTTGGCTAAAGGGACGATAAAGTATGAAAAATAAGCCCACTATCAGAGCGATAAAATAAGCGAAGCTAAAATCGGTCGCTCCCATGGCCCAGGTCCCAATCAGCACTAAAAGCAAAAAGCAAAACACGGTAGCTGAAAGCAATTGCATTTCTTTGCCCCAAATTTTGATTCTAGAGTAAACGCTGGCAGATCTTTCAACGCGACCACGAATTTGCGACCAAAGGTGATCAAAATCTTCAAAAAGATGCATTGGAAAAGATCGATTTTTTGTGATCACTAGAAAAGTATTTGGCGTACCGAGGGGGGTATTCGAAATTTCAATTTTTTGGATTTCTTTCCAGGGGATAATCTGACTCGAGTTGCTTTCGCACCACTCGATACCATCCTCTAGGACGATGGCACTCATTTCATTTAGATGCTTGAGTTTTTTTGCTGTGAGGTGGGCAATCCATAAGTTTAGTGAGCCCAACAAAATAAGAACTGGAACTAAAAGCGTTGGCGAGAAAAAGAAATAGATAAAGAAAATAAGCAAGCTAATGAGGGCGCCTGTTAGTAGAGATCTTAGGACGATAAAAATTTTAATGTCATTCGAGACTAGAAAAACTTTTTTCACGGGGCTCCCATTAAGCTGTTACTGCGGCTACTCTATGATAGTAACATGCTTAGGCCGGGGAATAAAAAATAACTCATTTTTAGTAGAGTAGCCTGGTCTTGATACCTATGAAAGGCCAGGTATTTGTTGTCTACGCCGTCTGGCTATTCAGATATTCACCTAGCTTGCTGAGAACACCCTGGGGTATTTCATGCCCCCCGCGAAAGCCCATGAGGCTTCCCTTCATTCCGTTCTGGCAAAACAGAGTCTCTAGTTTTTGAGCTTGTTTATATCCTAGCACCATGTCGGCTTCACCATGACTTTGAAAAAACTTGCAACCAGCGCGTTGAGGGATTTGTTTTTTCCATTCGTCCTGGTTGATTAAAGTACCTGACATTAGAACTAAGCCCGCGGGTGTTTCGGGGGCGTTTAGAAAAAGTTCTGTGGCCAACATGGCGCCCTGACTAAAGCCGCCCAGAATAATTTTATTCCATGGGACTCGCAATTGTTTAATCATTTCAAAAGTCATTTCGCGAGCTTTTTTTAATCCTGCGGGGACTTCACTTACCATATCCCGAGTTTCACCTTTTGCTGCCGCGTTTTGAATGGCTTGCATATCGATATTCCACCAAGCGCGACCTGTCCAGGCTGGTCCGATGGGCACCTCTAGATTTCCCTGTGGAAAAAGCCAGTTGAAAGTTTTTTTTGTCGGAATCACGCCGGAAAGTGAAGCCAAGTCGTGAGCATCTGCGCCATAACCGTGAAAGAAAATGATCCAAGGTGCAGAGTCGCCCATTTGGTCATCGTTGATTTTTTCTAGGCAATGAATTTTTCCAAGTTGTCTCATAGGCTTCCCTTGTCTCTGGCTGTGTCTATGGATAGTATGTCAGCTATGAAGCTTCAACACCTTTTTGCTGTCTTTCAGCAAATTCCTGAAAATTCTTTCTTAGAAAAAGAAGTTTCGGGTATTTTCAGCGATGCTCGCCTATGTATACCTAGCAGTGTATTCGTTGCGATTCGTGGTTCTGTGGCCGATGGTCACAAATATATTGTAGACGCAATCAAAGCAGGTGCCATTGCATTGGTTGTGGTGGATGGCGCACAGGTTCCGAGTGACTACATAGGTCTTGTATTAGTGTTGCCGCAGACTCGAGAAGCTCTTGATATTTTAGCCAGTCGTTTTTATTCTTATCCAGGGCAAGATTTATTTTGTGTAGGCGTCACTGGGACGAACGGCAAAACATCTATTACCTATATGATCGAAAATATTTTGAATCGTTCAGAAATGCCCACGGGGGTTATTGGAACTATTGATCATCATTTGCAAAATAAGGTGTGGTCATCAAATATGACGACACCAGATCCAGTTTCTGTGCAAATGCGTTTGTGTGAATTTTTAGATGCGGGTGCAAAAGCCGTTGCCATGGAAGTTTCAAGTCATGCCCTTGATCAGTTTCGAGTGGATGGAGTGCCATTTAACACCGTGATTTTCACCAATCTGACACGAGATCATCTGGATTATCACAAAGACATGGATTCTTATTTTCAAGCAAAGCAAAGACTTTTCACAGACCTCATGTGGAAAACTACAAAGCGTCCTGTCTTTGCCATCGTGAATGTTGATGACAAGTATGGTCGACGCCTGAAGATCGCAGATCCAGTTCTTGTTTGGACATACGGAGCAAAAGACGCCGATTTTAAATACAAAGTTATCAAAATGGATTTCACCTCGACACAATTTCATTTGCAAACTCCAGTGGGGGATATCGAGGTTCATTTACCAATGTCGGGTTTGCATAACGTTGCAAATGCAACGGCGTCTATAGCAGCAGGTGTGTCTGCAGGTATTCCATTGCAAGTCTGTGCTTCGGCCATGAGTTTATTTTTAGGCGTTCCAGGTCGTTTGCAAGCAGTTCCACATCGACAAAATTTTTCTGTTTTTGTGGATTATGCTCACACTCCGGATGCACTCGAAAATGTATTATCATCACTAGTTGATATTCGTTCCAATTTAAAATCGTCGGCGAAAATCTGGACGATCTTTGGATGTGGCGGTGATCGCGACAAGGGGAAGCGTCCTTTGATGGCACAAGCCTCTTTACAGTTTTCAGACCATGTGATGATCACATCAGATAATCCCCGGACAGAAGATCCTCTGGCAATTGTGAACGAAATTTATGCAGGCATACCTGGCGAGGCCAAGAGCAAAGTTATGGTGCAAGTGGACCGTCGCAAAGCCTTGCAAGAAGTCTTTGCAAAGGTCCAAGAAGGTGATGTGGTTTTGATCGCCGGCAAAGGTCATGAAGACTATCAAATCGTTGGAACAGCTAAATTACCATTCAGTGATTATATGATTTCGCAAGAAATATTGGGGTCCTTATGAGAGCAATCAGTTTACAGCAAATACAAGAGGCCACGCGTGCCCAAGTTATCAGTCAACCAAATCAGAATTTTGTAGGTATCGGTACAGATACCCGAGTGGATCTTTCAGGACAGTTGTTTATCGCGCTGAAAGGCGAGAGTTTTGATGCACACGCATTTCTGTGCAAAGCTGTCGAACAAAATGCAGCTGGAATATTAATTCACGAAGGTTTCGAGCAAATTGAGAAGTTCAAAGATAAGATCACGATTTTAAAAGTGAATGACACTTTAAAGGCATTGCAAAGCCTCGGGACGTGGGCACGTCGTCAGTCGCGTGCAAAGGTGATTGGTATAACGGGTTCGAATGGCAAAACGACAACAAAAGAATTTACAGCAGCTATTGTTGGTTCTGCGAAGTCGGTGCATTACAACGAGGGAAGTTTTAATAATCACTGGGGTGTGCCCTTCACGTTATTGCAATTAGATCCAGGCAAGGATGTCGCTGTTGTCGAAATGGGTATGAACCATGCCGGCGAGATCATAGAACTCGTGAAAATTGCAGAACCCGATGTCGTTGTCTGTACAATGGTAGGCCGTGCGCATATAGAACACTTTGGCACTATTGAAAAAATAGCCGAAGCAAAAGAAGAAATATACATCACAGCATCTAAGCAGTCCACTCAAGTCTTTAATTTAGATACCGATCAAACACATTTGATGTTTATGCGCGCGCGCGAGCGAAATCCTGGTGGAAAATTCATTACATTTTCTAGTTTGAATCCAGAGGCTGATGTTTTTTTGAAAATTATAAACCTAAGCATGTCTGATCTTCAAGTCGAGGGGACTATCAAAAATATCAAAGGTCAGGTGCGAGTGACAGTTTTTGGATCGCAAAATCTGACAAACTTGATGGCAGCGGCCGCTGTAGCTTTGGGAGCCGGGTTAAATCCGGACGAAGTCTGGAAGGGTCTTGAAAAGTGTCGTACGAACTGGGGGCGAAATCAGTTGGTGCATTTAAAATCCGGTGCGCAGTTGATCTTTGATGCATACAACGCCAACCCTGACAGTATGAAAGCATTGATCGATAACATTAAATTACTCAAAAATCCAGGCAAAAAAATCGGAGTGTTCGGCGAGTTGCTTGAAATGGGCGAGTTCGCTGGGGATCTTCACAAATAACTAGGCTTCCTTGTGGGGAAGGCCGGTTTTGAAATAGTTT
>JANNCH010000492.1:0-15483 GCA_031386315.1 Pseudobdellovibrionaceae bacterium | reverse complement strand
GAAAAGACCGCGACAAGGCGTCCACTATCAAGATGAAGGATGCAAAAGGGAAAACTCGAATTGAGTTAAAAGTCGAGGCTAACGGCAATTCAAAACTGAATTTTTTAAATAAAGATGGTAAAGTCATTTATAGCGTTCCTCCAGACTCAATTGGCAAAGGCCCTCATTAATCCCTAGTCTTTGAAGGCAAATCTGCCCAGAAAACTTAGTGATAAAAGTGCAAAAGGTTTCGAGCTCATCACTGCTGCTGTCTAAAGACCTTGAATGCCTAACAAATATTGTCAGGGGCCCGCTTATTCGTTTTTAAGTCGATTTTAGGCGTTTAGGGCGTCTCATTCCTGGTCGCCGATTTGCTATATAGAATTGTATGAAAATGTGGTCTGCAGTTCAGATATTATTACTTCTTCTTGTGCAGAGTTCTGTGCATGCCGAAATGATCCAGCCTTGGAGTTGGATGGGAAGCAATTGTCAGGACTGCGGATTGATGATGGTCACAATTCAAAGTGAGCAGCAGCCCGATTTCTTTGATCGAAGTGTCGAGATGTCGCAGGATGTGGGCGCAAAGATCGCGACCAAACTTCATTTAAAAAAATCGAATAACACTGAATTAGTCAGCATGGACAGAATCACCCGCACCAATGTTCAGTTATTTTTGCACACCATAGGTAAATACAAATCGGAAATTATTGAGCTCTACGGTTCGGACCCTCAAGAGTATAACTTACTGGCTCAGATTGCTTTTGGAATTCTTGGTAATGAGTCTGAGTTTTTTTCGAGCACAAAATATTTAGCAAAGCGCAATGGACATTCGATCGTGACCGCCGTTAAAGAAATTAAAGAGCTGGTCGACGACGATTACGAGGCTTCACCGAACTCGAGTGGTCCCACTCAAATCAAGGTTGTTCCAAAAAAAATTGCTGAAAAATACAGAGTGACACCTGAGACACTGCGAAAATATCCACAACACGCCGCCGTCGCGACGATGGGTTACCTGATTGAGGCCTTAGAAGTTCTCAAGCAAAAAAAGTTAAACCATAACTTGGACTTCATTACCCCAGAAACCTACGTCGACTATTTACCTTACTTGTACCGGGGACTTGGCAAGACGGTAGTCAAGGGTAAGGCGACCCCTGCTGAAAACGGTTACGTTATTAGAATGAAAAAGTACATGGAGTGGGTCACTCTGTACGAAGTTCCACCCACTCGCTAAGCATTAAAAGTATTGCTCAACAAATGACTTAAATCGAGTTATATTCTTTTCCATGAAATCTTGGAAATACATCAAAACACTTATTCGTTATGTAAAAACCTCGAAGCTAAGCCGTGAAGAGCTTTTGCAGGTTCAAGAGGATAACTGGCGTGCAATGTTGCGCTTTGCTCATAAGCATTCCAAATATTATGCGCGTATTATGAAAGAAAGAAATCTTTCAGTCGATTCAGCACAGCCTGAAGATTTTCCGTTTTTGACAAAACAGATTATTCAAGATCACTTTGACGAAATTGTGACAGATCCAAAAATTCGTCAGAAAGATGTGCACGCCCATGTTTTAAAAGGTGATCCAGATGCTCTTTATTTAGGTAAATATTATATTTTAAAAACATCAGGCTCTTCTGGAATGCCTGGCTACTTCGTATTCAATGCAAAAGAAATGATTGAAGGGGTGACTCCTTCCATTGCACGTGCCCCGGCGGGGGTTCGTAAATGGAAAAAGAAAATAACTTTGCTGGGCTTTCCAAAAAGTTTTGCTGGTTCATCCCAAACAGTGCGTTTTGGAAATAATCTGTGGATTGCTAAAAGACTTTTAGAATACAAGCCGATCTCGATCGAACAGCCATTCGAAGAGGTCATTAAGCAGATGAATGAGTTTCAACCAGACGTGGTCAGTGGCTATGCGAAATTGTTATTGTTGCTAGCCGATGCCAAACGCAAAGGGGATTTGAAAATAAATCCATCTTCTTTGCAGTCGGGTGGTGAGCAACTTTTGGATTCGGATCGTCGCTATCTCAGAGATACTTTTCAATGTCCTGTGCATAATCATTATGGCAGTACTGAAGGCTTTTCACTGGGAATTTGTCGCGATAATGAGTCCAGTATGGAACTCTATGAAGACCATGTGCACTTTCGTTTAGGTGCCGATGAGACCTACATCACAAATCTGCATAGTTGGACGATGCCACTTATTAACTATCAAATCCGTGATATTTTAATCCCTCGAGATATTTCTGAAGCTAAACCTTTTAGACGTGTTGAGCCCACCATTGGTCGCTCGGATGAAATACCTTATTTTACGACAGAGCAAGCTGGCAAAGTGACAGTGCATCCGCTGGCTTTTGATCCAATCATGCCGACAGGTGTAAAATCATTTTATATTTCCTGTGATAAACCCAATCATGTCGTTTTTCATACGTTCATCGATCAAAAATATGAAGAACAGATGGATCAAATATTTGCAGAAGTC
Organism: Pseudobdellovibrionaceae bacterium; assembly: GCA_031386315.1. Lineage (GTDB taxonomy): Bacteria > Bdellovibrionota > Bdellovibrionia > Bdellovibrionales > Bdellovibrionaceae > JANNCH01. The sequence goes on along the minus strand of JANNCH010000492.1, from coordinate 13,024 downwards.
CGCAAAGGCTTGAAACAATTTTTTGCAGATCAAAATCTATCGAATGTAAAATTCGAAGTGGTCCATGAAAAAGACTACGGTGTGAATGCCAGAACGGGTAAAACCCAGTTCTGGCGTCGGACTTTGTAGATAGAATTTTCTTGGATTAGATTAAGATTCGCTCAGAATCTTAATCGTACCAGCTTTACCATCCATACGGATGCGCATACCCGTTTTAAGCGTTTTAGTTAAGTTTGGTATGCTCACCACCGCCGGTATACCCATCTCACGGGCGACGATGGCCGAGTGTGACAGCAGACTTCCGCGCTCAACCAACAAGCCAGAAATAGCAGGATAGAGCGGAACCCATCCTGGATCTGTACGGGCAGTCACTAAGATCTCACCGTTCAGATCCAAATTGTCTGTGGGATTCAAAATCACTTTCACGATTCCCTCAAGAATTCCTGGACAACATGGCAGACCTTTTAAATCGCAATCCTCATTTTCGCCGATATTACTAACAGCTTCGACTTCATTGACGAATTTATTATTCCAGTAAACGGGTCCGCGAGTCAAAATACGTGGATCCGTGTCTTCAGAGAATTTTGCATAATCTTCTTTGCGAAGATCGACAAATTTTTTCAAATTGTAGGATGGAAGAGTGCCGTTGTAGATGCCGAAAATTTCTTCGATCGTGAGCCAGAATACATCGCGTGGATGTGCTAAAGCATCATTGCTTGCGAGATCTTCGCCAATAGCTTGAAAGATCGTGCGGGCAATGCCGTAAATGCGTGTACGGGCAAAGCGGGTGTTTTCACGATTTTTAACAGCCTTGCGAGCATGTTTTAAAACCCAGAAATAAATCCTGTTTTGGCGACTCGTTAAATGAGTAGCCACTTTTTCTTCGGCTTTTTGGCGCAAAGACTTTTCGTGGGTGTCGTCATGGATCTCTACTTTGCCTGCCTTTAAGTAATTTTTTAGACAGACGAACAGATAACTTGGATCAGTGAGTAGATCAATTTCTTCAAGCTTCATTTCGCTCATACAACGAAACCCATACTTATCGAGATAATCTAAGACCATCCCATAGAAGTTTTGATAAGGGGATTGACCGAGGGCTTCAAGCCCCTCTTTTGGATCACATTGCTCTATAAGCTTTTTAAGTTCGGGTTCTTTAGCGGCGATGCTTGCAAGCTTGAGCAATGCTTTAGTTGGCTCGGCGCTTTCTAGGCCGCCTTCACCTGCGAGTAAATCATTTTGGATAGTTGAATCCAAACCAGTTAGCCACTTGTTGGTCAGTTTTTTTAGTAAACCAAAATGCACCATACAAAGAAAATCATTGATGATGGGTGCCTTCCAGCGCCCCAGCATATTTCGTTCAAGATCAGCATAGACTTGAATTAGCTGGTCACCGCGAAGACGCTTCAGTGGCATCGCACGGTAGCGATCGTAGTCTTTATGGAAGGTCTCAAGAAAGTCTTGGACTACATTTTGAATTGTGAAATGATATTTGATAAAATTAAATCCCGTAATGATCTTACGAAATTTTCCAATGGGCGTATCCCAAGACGGATGGGGCTTGATTCGATTTGCAATTTCATCGGTGAGTGATTCAGAAACGCCCATCATGGTTTCCATGAATTCGCGATTCTGTTTAAAGCCAGGTAGAATACCTACAAGTTTGTACCAATTGAATAGGTTATAATAAACACGCCCATTGATGGACCCCAACATATACCCAAGATAGGAATCCATATCTTTGATGATTTCATTTGGCACGCCCAGTATTTCACAAAACTGCACATAGACAGCTTTATAATTGCGCAAAGCAAAGCTGAAGCTCAGTGGTGAAGTCAGGCCGCCGTAGGATTCGATAATATTCGAGTTGTCCCATAGATTTGGATAGCCAATAAGATCTGAGTCTAAATTTGTAACAGGACGTGTTTGCAAGATGTAGACATGCCCACTTTCAATGGCCCACTCAATATCTTGGGGTCGATGATAAAGATCTTGAATTTTTGAACCCATTTTGTGTAAGTCATGCAACTCGACTTTATTGAGGGATGTAACATTTATCAAATTTTCACTGACCGCGACCAAATGACAATGACCTGAAGCGGACTTTTTCATTTGTTCTTTTTTCTCGACGAGTTCTTCTTTAAGAAGTTTTCCACTTTTTGCGTCTAACCAAAATGAGTCCGCATCCAGGGCGCCAGAGACTAAACCTTCACCGACGCCGTATACTGAAGACACGACAAATTGCTGAACATTTTTTGCCACCGGATCACAAGTGAAAAGGACTCCAGACTTTTCTGGATCAATCATTCTTTGCAGAACAACAGACACTGATATTTTGCGAGGATCAATGTTGTTTTGCTTGCGATAGACAAGCCCGCGTTCGCTGTAAGCAGACGCCCAGCACTTTTTAACATATTCGATAATATCCTTTTTGCCACTGACATAAAGGTAACTAGAAAGCTGCCCAGCGAATGAGTGTGAAATACTATCTTCATCGGCAGCAGATGAGCGAACCGAAAATATTTTATCCGAACCTAAAATAGTAAGGGCCTCGCCCACAGCTTTGATCAAAAAATCTGTGGCGGCTTCTGATTCAAATAAAGTAGTGATATTTTTTTCTGTTACTAGCGCAGTTTGATTTCCACGGCTATAGGCTTCAACCTCGGCTAAAAGACGATCACCTAAATGACGTTGATTCAGAAATTCATGAAAGTAGCGTTTTCCGAAAACAATCCATTCTGGAACTGGAATACCTGCTTCTGTCATAAGGTAAAGGTTGTAGCCTTTACCGCCAGATTCATTTTTTGCAAAAAAGTTCGTGGATTTTTTTGTGACCAACATTATCGGACTCCAAAGATGTAAATAATGATTGAGTAATTTAAAAGTAAATACACACCGGTTATGGCGCGAAATATTTTAGCTGATTTTTCGGTGGCTTTGAAAAAGTATCCGCACGTCGTGGCAAGGTAAATCATAAAGAAAGCCATAAACAGTGGAGTTTGGTAACCTATCATAAGCGGATTTTTCAATGCAGTCTGTACTAGCATGACCGCGATTATTGCTTCAGTCATTGACAAAGCATAGGCACGGCGTGGACCGAATAGGCTTGAATAGCTCGGCGAATCTTTCTTTTCTTCTGTTGCTGCAAAAGTTTTGCGAGCAAATTCAAAAAGGTTAAATATCGCCCAATTCATTAGAAAGAAGCAAATATGATAGGGATGTAGGCCTTGGGGGCTGAAGTCATTCAAGGCCACGGCTGAAGAAATTCCCAATAGAATACTTACAAAGGTATGTGAAATTGCATAGGTCGTGAGGTGAGGTCTTAAAAAATCACCAATAAAAAATTCTTCATACATCAGTAAGCTATAGGCAATGGCAAGCGCATGAACGATAAATGGCCACATGCCCAAATATCCTGAAATGCATAGCTCGAATAAAATCAAAATGAAGATGGCCTTTTTTACTTGGGGAATTTTTAGTATTCCCCGGGCCAGTGGGCGTGTCGGATTGATTTTAAGATCTACTTCATAATCTTTGATTTCATCGAACAAACGCATACGAAAGAAAAAAGAAAGAATCATCAAAAATACAAAGACGAAACGCAAAGGCGTCCAATCTAAATTTTCTGCCTTAGAAATATAGATGCCATTGGCCAGTACAAAGGCAAAAATCATAGGAATATACTGAGCGGGATTAAAGCGCTCTTTGATTAAGACAATCCAATTACGCAATGATCGCCCCCGGGTCTTTGAGTTGGTCACGTAAAAGTTTGTACTCGACCTTCGAATGATGACGGGGATCCATAGGAACTTTGTGAACAAACTTTATTTGATCCACTGGGATTTTATTTTTAGCGAATACGCGCTGAATCTCTTTGCGGGCAGAATCAAAATCAAAAGATTTTACATTTTGCTCGGCTTTTAATTCAATCACGGCATAGGTTGCTTCGCCAAGACTTGTATCTGGTACCCCTAAAAATGCACAACGATAGACAAAGGCTAATCGTTTTAATAAAACTTCGGCACGCACGGGGAAGAGGTATTCTCTGTCGCGTTCGATGGCATTGTTAGTGCGTCCTACAATCCAAAGATTTTTATCACTGTCAATATAGGCCAGATCGCCGGTTCTATGCCAAACACGATTTTGTGCGTCCATTATTTTGGTTGTTTTGAAGGCTTCCGGATTGTTGTAATATTCACGACAAACGTGATCACCCGTACAAATAAATTCGCCCACATGTCCTTTATCGACTTCGACGTCAGTCCAAGAGCCATTTTTTAACTCGATGGGCCCGTCTTTAATGCGGATAAATTTAAAATCGATATCTTCACTGATGTGTCCAACGTTAACACCCTCTTCCACAATCTCGGCATCTTTATTGAAATTTTCTTTGAGCATATCGCGACCCTCGATGTGGGCCATGGGCTCTGCTTCGGTTGAGCCATAAAGAATCCATAGCTCTGTTTGTGGGGCGATTTCATAGAAAGCTTTTACATCATCCTTTGAAATCGGTGCGCCGCCAGTAACGACACGTCGTAATTTATCCAATTGGATTTTCTTATCTTTGCAAAATTTTGCAAGACCCACCAGCATGGATGGTGAAAGAGTCGTACAATTGATTTTTTCATTGATGATTTGATTGGCAAGAATGGCAGAGTCTCGCTCGGATGGTGCGGATAAATCCAATGCAGGCAGTATGGTTGTGACCCCTGCTGCTAAGTTATTCAAACTAAAAATAGGAAAGGCCGGCATATCGCTATCTTTATCAGTGTATGGGATCACATGTGATAGCGCCTGGTGTTGAGCGGATAAAAAACGATGGGTTCTGTTCGCACCCTTTGGCTTGCCGGTAGAGCCCGTTGTGAAAGTGATAAGCGCTGTGAATTCAGACTCAACAGCGCAAACCTCAGATTTTTCTTTTTTCAATAAATCTTCAAAGCGGTGAGTAAACTTGTCGCCGGGACCATAAAGTACTCGGACCGGCATGGATTTAAATTCTGGAACTTGATCTACTAGATCAAATGCCATTTTAAAACTAATCATGGCCTTGGGGTCTACGCATTCGGCAGAAGCTCCTAAATGATGTGAGCGCGCCCAAGAATCCAAAAACACGGCTATTGCCCCGATACGTTGAACCGCAAACATGGCGGTATACATATCTAAACTCATCGGTAAAAAGATGATGACTCGATCCCCTTTTTTTATACCGATATCTGTAAGACCACGGGCAAATGAATTGATTCTATAAGTAAAATTTTTGTAAGAAATTTCATCATGCTTGATGGGCGTAGTCGGATTACCATCCCATTCCTTTAAAGAATCACGATTAGCCCATCTGAGGGCAATGCGCTCTGGATATTCGCGCAAATGTTTTTCAAGATATCCCATGACGTTATTACGTGCATCTGTACCGGGAAAATATCCAATTTTATGGCCTGCCGAAAAAGTAGGTGTTTCTTTGCGAATCTCTTGAGCAATTTCTGCGGCGTGGGACCAAAGCAATCCATGTCCTGTACCTGAATACATCTTGAAGTGCACATGGGGGTATTGCTTCAGAATTTCGTTTTGTATGGCTTCCGTGCTGATTTTATCTTGCTCGCCAGTAAATACATACAACGGCACTTCACACACGTCTGCCGCGGTCAGCGGGGATTCCTGCATTTTTATTTTAGTGAGTGCAGCCTTTTCCCAAACTTGCCAATCTTGGATTTTATTTTGAATTTCTTGGTAATAGGGTAGCCCTTCAATTGCAAAGGGATGAATCAACTCATTTACAAAGCTGTCTTTAATCTTTTGGTGATTGGATTGAATCAATTTTTTACCAATCCAAGGAGCTCTCAATAGCGTGGCAGCAAAACTAGGCATCTCGCGCTCTGGTTTTACATAGGGCGCTAGTAAAATAACTTTTTCTACATGCTTGGCGATTTTGGGCAAAGCCTTTAGGATTCTGTACGCACCCCAAGAGTGTCCAATAAGAATTTTTTTATCAGACCCTTGAGTAACAAGATCGACCCAGTCATCGGCGTAGGCATCCACCATCAGAAAGTTGTCCAGATGTTGTGCAAGAATTTCCCAATCTTGAGGATGGCCAGGATTGCCATGTAATGCGATTATTTTATTCATATCTTAGTTCCTCGAAGTTTGAGCTTATACAAATCTAAAAAGCTCGGGTTGGTTCGGTAAATTGTATTTTCAGTTTTTAAGTTTTCAATGCCCTCAATTTTTTTTGTGAGAGCAATCTTGTGTATGACTTCAATGATCGCCTGCGCTTCTTCTGCAGAGCCCTGTTGTATAGAGTCCAAATAGCTGGATTGGTCGGTCGTCACTTCTGAAACTTTTAAGATCGGGCCATCATCCAAACGAGGGGTCATTTGGTGAATAGAAAACCCGAACTTAGTTTTGTAAAAGTGTGCCCAAAAGTCGCACATCAAGCCACGTTGATCCGGCAGCAAGCCATGGTGAATATTGATGCAGCCAATTTTGGGGGCAGCTAATAACTTCTTTTTAAAAAAATAACGCGTGCGAGCGTTGAGCAGTAAATCAACATTTTCGTTTTCGATAATTTTTAAACTTTCTGAGGAATTAATATCGTCCACAATAAAGAATTTTTTGCCGAGAACTTCGTAGGCTTTTTTCTTTCGAGCCACCGAAGATGCGAAATGATTGACGATGAGCTGCCAGCCTAGACGGGGGGCCGCAAATGAAACAATGAGTGCCGTGGCTTTAGCTAATGTTGCCCAATTGCGATTTTCAATCAATATAAGGCCTTGAACGCAGGGATCGTTGGCCACGCCAATGACGAAGTCCTCGTAATTATTGGGAACAAAAGTGATAGTTGAACTGACGATGTAGCACTTCATGCGGAAGGGTTTTCGGTATGTTGTACTCTTAAATAAAGCAACAAATGAAGTGCACTAACTAAGAATGAAAAGACTAGCCCGAAGAGTAGGTTCAGAATCATGGCGGCAGGCAAACCCTTGTAAAGATCAATGCGTGTTGTGGCGACCTCGAGCTTCCATTGATGGTCTAAAATGGGAAATGTTGATGGATGCAGCATAAGACTTTCACTTAATTTTCTAGCGACGTTAGAAAATGAGTCGTTACGCCACAGGCTGGACTTATGTGTAGTAAGATCGGTGAATTCAATTTCGAAATTATGTAAATCTGATTTTTGGGCGGCCGATGTGATCAATCTTTCGGTGTCGACCACGCCAACGATTAGACCAAGAGATTTTCCAGTTTTAATTATAGGATAGACCATGAGCTGATGATTCTGCATTTGTGGTGCAAATCTTGGCACCGTTATATTTTTACTGCTGTTCAAGACTCGGTCTTTAATAAGTATAGGTTCAAATTTGTCGGTTTCAATTGCGTGTGAATAAAAATTTTTGTAGACCTTACTGGTGTCGCTGGGTATCCATACGATTTGTTCCACGTGGCGATGGGAACTGAAAATACCTTTTAAAAAATCATGAAATTCATGTTCTTCCACTATCTCGCTGCCTTGATAGAAGCTAACAAGGGCAGTGAGCATTTCTATGTCGAGCCTAAGGTTTTCTTGAATATTTTGAATTAGACGCTCTGAATTTCGATAAAAAGTGTCTTCAAATGATTTGGCCTCATGGCTGCTACTGATGTTGAAAATCAGCGTCAAGCAGACAAGAACCGCTGCGGCCGGTATAGAGTAAGTTAGCAGTTTTAAAAAAGATCCAGGACCTTGATGTCTGGACCACATCAGTCCGATGGGTGCGATCAGGATAATCCCGATTCCGTCTCCGACCCACCAGTGAGCCCAGCTAATAAAAAAGAAATCAATGTCGACAAGTTTAAAAATGACAAGCGAACTGGCGCCTACAAGGGAGCTGATCAAGCTGCAAAACATACCCAGAAAGAAAAGCAAAAAGATGGATTTTTTTTCGCTATGGAGTGGATGATGATTTGGTCTAGAAAGTCGACCATATCTGCGTATAAAATAAGCTGCCTGCCAGACGCAAAGCGAACTGCCGGTGGCAATGGTGAGGGCTAGTGAGATCGAGTTTGTGTACGAAGTCGAAAGCAGGGGTGAAGTGTGCTGCAGGTTGATAAGAAATGAACCAAAAAAAGTACCAATAATGGCTGTGCGAGAACCAAAAATAAAGATACTAGCGCAAGCAAAACCAATGGAAACCCAGATAGGTGACGAGTACCCCGGGGGAATGGCTAGCAGTAGGCAGAGTTTACTTAGTAAAAAGTAGCCAGCAATGGATATAAAATACGAGAATGTTTTTTTCACCTAGTTAGTATCAAGGGTCCTGAATTAAATCTCCAGAAAGAAAGTGCATGTTACGCATTAATTTGCTGAAACATGGACCTATTTTTATGCCTCGCGCAAACGGCTGGAAGCATTGAGCTTTCAACTGATTTTCATTATGATGCAAGTAACCCAAACTGAAAGGCACTTAAATGGCTTCTAAAATCGAGACCACAGCTGAAATGGTCACGGAAGTTTATAAAAAAACGAACCAGAGATTATCTGTCATTCGTGGGCGCTTGAATCGTCCACTGACTCTGGGTGAAAAAATTGTTTACGGTCATTTGGATGACCCACAAAATCAAGAACTCAAGCGTGGCGAAAGTTTTCTTTTGCTCAGACCAGATCGTGTAGCCATGCAAGATGCGACTGCACAAATGGCATTGTTGCAATTCATGCTAGCGGGTAAAGATGAGGCCGCTGTTCCTTCAACTGTGCACTGCGATCACTTGATTCGCGCTCAGTTTGGAAAAGAACAAGACATGAATACGTCTAACAAAGAAAACAAAGAAGTTTTTGATTTCTTGGCGACAGCAGCTTCTCGTTACAATATTGGTTTCTGGCAACCAGGTGCAGGTATCATTCACCAAGTTGTTCTTGAAAATTATGCTTTCCCAGGTGGTTTGATGATCGGAACAGATTCCCATACTCCTAACGCAGGTGGTTTGGGCATGTGTGCGATCGGTGTGGGTGGATCAGATGCTTCGGATGTCATGGCGGGTCTGCCTTGGGAAGTTAAAAATCCAAGACTGATTGGAATTCATCTTAAAGGTAAAATGAATGGTTGGACTTCAGGCAAAGATGTTATTTTAAAACTTTGCGGAATGCTGACTGTAAAAGGTGGAACAGATAAAATTGTTGAGTACTTCGGTGACGGAACAGAGTCTATCTCTTGTACTGGTAAGGCTACAATTACAAATATGGGTGCTGAACTGGGTGCCACATGTTCGGTGTTCCCCTACGATGATCGTATGAAGGCTTATTTGAACTCTACAGGACGTTCAGAGCTTGCGAAGATTGCAGATGCCAATAAAGACATTCTATCTGCAGATCCAGAAGTTTTTAAAGATCCAAAAAAATACTACGATGAAGTTTACGAAATCGATCTGAATACTCTTGAACCCTATGTTGTTGGACCGCACACTCCAGATTTGGCGCGTCCACTGAGTGCGTTGAAAGCAGAAGTGGCTGAAAAAAATTATCCAGCAAAACTTTCTTCGGCGTTGATTGGTTCTTGTACAAATTCTTCATACGAAGATATTGGTCGTTCGGCTTATTTGGCAGAACAAGCAATGACTATCGGTGTGAAAATGAGTCAGCCTTTCTTGGTGTCACCTGGATCGACTCAAATTCAAAATACGATCGAGCGTGATGGACAAATGGAAACTTTCAATGCCGTGGGCGCAACTGTTCTTGCAAATGCTTGCGGTCCTTGCATCGGTCAGTGGAAGCGCGATGATATTAAAACAGGTGATAAAAATTCGATCATCACTTCTTTCAATCGTAACTTCCGTGGTCGTAATGACTCGAACTCAGAAACTTTAGCTTTTATTGCTTCCCCTGAAGTTGTGATGGCCTTGGGTTTGGCGGGTCGTTTGGATTTAAATACAATGACTGACGAGCTTGTGGGGCCTAAAGGTAAAATCATGTTGAAACCACCGGTGGCGCCAGAGCTTCCGGCAAAAGGTTTTGTCATGGATTTGTTAGGCTATCAAAAGCCAGCGGGTTCGACTGTTGCTGTCGCGGTTTCGCCAACATCAGATCGTTTGCAATTGCTGACTCCGTTTACAAAATGGGATGGCAAAGATTATGTCGACAATTTGGTTTTAGCGAAAGCAAAGGGCAAATGTACAACAGATCATATTAGTCCTGCGGGTCCTTGGTTGAAATACCGTGGTCACTTAGACAATATTTCAAACAATATGCTTTTGGGTGCAGTGAATTCATTCACGGGCGAAGCTGGTAAGGGTAAAAATATCTTAACTGGTCAGGGTGGTTTGGAATTCTCGGCAGTGGCTCGTGAGTACAAAAAAGCCCACAAGGGTTGGATCATTGTCGGTGATGAAAATTACGGCGAGGGTTCATCGCGTGAACACGCAGCGATGTGCCCACGTTTCTTGGGTGCCACAGCAGTGGTTGTAAAATCATTCGCGCGTATCCATGAGACCAATTTGAAAAAACAAGGTGTCTTGGCTTTGACATTCGCGAATCCTGTGGATTACGACAAAATTCAAGAAGAGGATTTGATCTCGTTAGTTGATTTGAAAGACTTCGCTCCAGGCAAAGTGGTGCGTATGGAAATCAAACACAAAGACGGATCAAAAGATTCGATTGATTTAAAGCATACATACAATGCTGAACAAGTGAACTGGTTCAAAGCTGGATCTGCACTGAACTTGATCCGCGCAGCAAACAAGTAATAAAAAATCAAAAAAGCCTGGGTGATGAACCTGGGCTTTTTTTTTAAGTGATCTCTTCTGAAGGGGAAAATATGAAATTGTTAAAAGTTATTTTTATGACACTGGTTCTGCCTTTTACAATTGCTCAAGCAAAATCAATCACTGTGGGTGGATCGGCTGTTAAAAGTATTGATCCGAATATCGTGATAGTGAGTTTTGAAGTATGGGCGAAGGCGCCCACGGCAAAGGCAGCTCAGCAAGCATCGGCTAGCGAGTTTCAAAGAGCCAAAAAGATTTTTGATAGTTTTAAAGTCGAAAAAAAGGATATTCAGACCGAAAGCTATTCTGTGAGTCCTGAATATACCTATGATCAAAAAGTCCAACAGAATAAAATGACGGGCTTTCGTGTGGGTCAAAGCATGACAATCACATTGCGTAAAACAGATGATATCGGTGGATTCTTAGATGGTATCGTAACGCCGGCTAAGGTCATAGATCGTGGAGTCAGCGTTAGCAGCATCACGTGGGATTCGGATAAACGTGATCAAGTTGAAATTGCAGGACTGGCTGATGCGGTTCAGGATGCCCGCAAACGTGCGGATGAAATTGCAAAGGCCGCCGGTGTGAAAATTAAAAATGTCGAAAATATTTCACACAATGTTCATGTATCTGCTCCGTCACCACGTATGTATTCGAAAGTCATGTCGTCGACCCAAAGCGACGGCCCTGCGACTGAGCTTTCAGCCGGGCAAATCAAAGTACGCGTCGAAGTGCAAGCCGAGTACGAAATCTAAGGTACCTGCTTCCCTTTCCTTCACTCGGCGCATTAAAGTGTGCATTTATTTTGTAAAAATTATGAGTGTTCAACAAGTCACGGGTCGAAGGGCACGTGACTTATTTCTGATTCTTGTCGGACGCCGCTTTTAGGGCATAGAGTATGGGTATGAAAGCAATTTTAATTGTCTTCGGTTTACTGATAAGTGCCTGTGCCCATCAATCTGTGATTCCGAATGTAGTTGGTGGTTCTACCTCCCAGGCCTGTTCAAGATTGATTGTAAAAGCTTCGCGCGAAAATACAGATGATCAGTTGAATCGTGTTTCTGATTTGTATTCACTATCTTGTTTTAAAGAAGTTATTTCTTTAGGTTCTTATTTGCGTACTCGCTATCGCTCAAAGTTTTATCAAGTTTCGGGCGAACTTGCTGAGGTTTTGGCTCCTGAGGGGAGCTTTACTTCTTATGTTCTTGAATCCTATGAGCGTACTTATTTAAGTTTGCTGATGGCGATTAGTTATTTGAATTTGCGAAAAGAAGATGCGGCTTTGGTAGAGCTGCGACGTGCGCGTGATGAAGAGTCTGCCTATTTATATAGCTACGGTGCAGACCCTGTTTTAAGTATGTTGCAAGCGGCGCTCTGGGATCGCTTTGATCCCACGATGGCAAGGCCCCATTGGAAGTTATTATCCGAAATTCCAAAAGAAGATCCTGCCTTCCAACCGACGATCGTGAAATTTGCAGTGGATCGAATTCAAGAGATCGATCGCAGTCCCCAAGAAAAAGTTCGTTGGCGGGTTGCGGGGATCGGCAATTTTCCGGACTTAGACTGGTCCACGAATTTTTTTAATTTTAAGCAGAATTCTTACAACATATCTTCTAAAAGTGAATTCCCCGCGGCGTGTTCGAATGCAGACGAAGCCTTGCTACCGACAGGTTCCTGGGTCCATAAAATCAGTCAACGCTATAAATCAGATTATCATCCCATGCTCTATGCAAAAAGTTTGGTGCGTTTTCCAGTGGCGGTCACGTACGGTGTTGTGGGTGTGGGCCTAGGTGTCGGACTGGGTGTGAGTGGTTGCATATTAACGGCCAAGGTAAGTAGCGACGGCAAGGGATGCGAAGAGTCCATGAAGATGACAAGTTATATCATTGGCAAAACCGGTGACTTCGTAAAGTACACAATGAAGCCAGATTTGCGCCATTGGAGCAAGCTACCCAGTGCTTTCTTTGTCTCGCGCCTTCCCTATGGCTTTGCCCCTGAGTCTTGTTTGGCGGGTAGTCTTACAAGTATGAAAACCCTGTATTTGATTGAATAAGGGGCCGTGCCCTTTACAAAGACATCTAAAAGTGGGATGAAGGCCCCATGAATACCGAGCAAAAATTTATCGATTTAGAATCAAAAATTGCCCATCAGGATCTGTTGATGGAAGAGCTGCACCAAGTGATTTACGAGCAACAAAAAGCCATCGATAAGCTTGAAGAAAAAGTAATGCTTCTAGTGAAGCGTTTCAAAGACACAGCTGCCGGTGAAGTCGAAATCGGCGCCGCCAACGAAAAGCCCC